>URLP01000074.1 GCA_900548635.1 uncultured Megasphaera sp. | reverse complement strand
ATGCGAAATCATCGCGGGAAATATCTTCACCGCTGACGTTGATCCGTTCCGTATAGTCTTCCAGATGGGGCGACGTATAGCGGCCCGTCTTGAAGCCTGCTTCCGTCAGGGCCGAGGCGATCATGGCCGTGACGGAACCCTTGCCGTTCGTCCCCGTGACGTGGATGGTCTTGTATTGGTTCTGGGGATTGCCCAGGCGTTCCAAAAGATTCTGAATACGCCCGAGTCCCAATTGGATGCCAAAGACATTGGCAGCTTCTAAATAAGCGATTGCTTCTTCGTACGTCATAACTGCCTCTTAGAGTTTGGCCAAATCTTCCATGCGCTTCGTGAGAGCTGCCATCTTTTCCTGATAATCGGCAAGCTTGCCTTTTTCTTTTTCGACGACCGCTGCCGGCGCTTTGGAGAGGAAGCCCTGATTGGAGAGTTTCTTGTCGAGGCGGGCGATTTCTTTCTGGAGTTTTTCCTGTTCTTTCTTGACGCGGGCCGTTTCTTTTTCGACGTCGATCAGGTCCTTGAGCTGCAGGTAGACTTCGATGCCCGGGACGACAGCAACGACGGCATTTTCCGGTTTGGCATCGTCCGCTGCGAGGAGCGTAACTTTATCAGCAAAGGCCAGGGTGTGGAAGTAATCTTCGTAAGTCTTCAGGGTCTGGGCCATTTCTTCCGTCGCCGGCGCAAGGATGACCGGTGCCTTCTTGCCCATGGGGACGTTCGATTCGGCACGCAGATTGCGGATGCCCTTGATGGCTTCCATCATCGTATTCATCGTTGCCGCATCAGCCGTGAAATCCCATTTTTCCTGAGCCTGCGGCCAGGGAGCGACGATGATGCTTTCGCCTTCATGGGGCAGGTGCTGCCAGAGATGTTCCGTAACAAAGGGCATGAAGGGATGGAGCATTTCCAGGGTATGCGTCAGGACATAGACCAAAACGTACTGGACTGTGTGTTTGTCCCGTTCGTTTTCGGCATGATAGAGGCGCTTCTTGGCCAGTTCGATGTACCAGTCGCAGTAGGAATTCCAGATGAAGTTGTAAACCAAATCGGCCGCGTCGCCGAGTTCGTATTTATCGAGATCTTCCGTGACTTTGCGGACTGTATCGTTGAAGGATGCGAGGATCCAGCGGTCAGACAGGGTCAGGTCTTTGTCTTCAGGGACGAAGTTTTCATCAAAGTCAGCGAGGTTCATGATGACGAACTTGGAGGCGTTCCAAATCTTGTTGGCGAAGTTGCGGTTCGCTTCGACGCGTTCCATGTAGAAGCGCATGTCGTTGCCCGGCGTATTGCCCGTAACCAGGGTGAAGCGCAGGGCGTCGGCGCCGTACTGTTCGCAGACACCGAGGGGATCGATGCCGTTGCCCAAAGATTTACTCATCTTGCGGCCCTGGCTGTCGCGGACGAGGCCGTGGATGAAGACTTTGCGGAAAGGAATGTCTTTCATGAATTCGCAGGTCATGAACATCATGCGGGCGACCCAGAAGAAGATGATGTCATAGCCCGTAACGAGGACACTCGTCGGGAAGAACTGCTGGATGTCTGCCGTCTTGTCCGGCCAGCCCATGGTCGAGAAGGGCCAGAGGGCCGAGCTGAACCACGTATCGAGGACGTCCGGGTCGCGGTGGATGTGCTTGCTGTGGCATTTCGGGCATTCCGTGAGGTCTTCGCGGCTGGCCGAAACGGCGCCGCAGTCATCACAGTACCAGACCGGAATCTGATGGCCCCACCAGAGCTGACGGCTGATGCACCAGTCATGGACGTCTTCGAGCCAGTGATTGTAGGTCTTGACGAAACGGTCCGGAATGAACTGCGTCTTGCCGTCAGCAACGGCTTTCAGCGCCGCTTCCGTCAGAGGTTTCATCTTGACGAACCACTGCTTGGTGACGAACGGTTCGACCGTCGTCTTGCAGCGCGAGCAGTGGCCGACGGCGTGGGTCAGTTCTTCGATATGGTCGAAGAGGCCCAATTCCTTCAAATCGTCGACGACGGCTTTGCGGCATTCTTCGCGGCTCATGCCGTCGTATTTGGCGCCGGCTTTGGCGTTCATCGTGCCGTCGAGGTTCATGATCATGATCGATTCGAGGTGATGGCGCTGGCCCATTTCAAAGTCGTTCGGGTCATGAGCCGGCGTAATCTTAACGGCGCCGGTACCGAATTCGATGTCGACATAATCGTCGGCAATGACTTCGACTTCGCGGTCGACGAGAGGAACGACGACTTTCTTACCGATGTATTTCTTCATGCGGTCATCGTTCGGGTTGACGGCAACAGCCGTATCGCCCATGATGGTTTCCGGACGGGTCGTGGCGATCATGATGTAGTCATCTTCACCGACGACGGGGTATTTGATGTACCAGAGATGGCCCTGGACGTCGGAATGGTCGACTTCGATATCCGAAAGGGCTGTATGGCAGTGCGGGCACCAGTTGGTGATACGCTGGCCCTGATAGATAAGGCCTTTTTCATAGAGCGTGACGAAGACTTCGCGGACGGCGCGGGCGCAGGTATCGTCCATAGTGAAGCGCTTGCGGCTCCAGTCGCAGGACGAGCCGAGGCGGCGGACCTGTTTTTCGATGCGGCTGCCGTACTGTTCCTTCCAGGCCCAGACGCGCTTCAGGAATTCTTCGCGGCCGATGTCGTAGCGGCTCTTGCCTTCATCTTTGGCCAGCTGCTGTTCGACTTTGACCTGAGTGGCGATGCCGGCATGGTCCGTGCCGGGGATCCAGGCGACGTTGTAACCTTCCATGCGCTTGAAGCGGACGAGGATATCCTGCAGGGTGTTGTCCAGGGCGTGGCCCATGTGGAGCTGACCCGTGACGTTCGGCGGCGGCATGACGATGCTGAACGGTTTCTTGCTCTTATCCGGTTCCTGATGGAAATAGCCGTTCTTTTCCCAAAAATCATACCACGACATTTCGATATCGTTCGGTGCGTAAGCGCCTAACTGTTCCTTATTCCATTTCATCTGTTTTCCCTCCAAAACAAAAAAAGAGCATTCCCTCGCCTAAGGGTCATCCTTAGGACGAAAGAATGCTTCATCTTCCGCGGTACCACCTAATTTGCCGCTTGCGCGACCGCTTCATGGCACAGGTAACGTCTGTAAAACGGACAGGCCTTTCCTCCTGCCGGCTCCCGGGTGACGCGCCCTACCCTTTTTGAATGCCCTCGCACCAGATGCGGCATTTCGCTGACAAAAAGAAGTAAAGCTTCTTCCGCTCATCGCTTTTATGTGATAAATATTGTAGCAAGTTTGCTTATGCCTGTCAAGGTACCTGACGGCAAAATCAATAGACGCCCTTTTTAAAGAGAGTCATCATTTCCATGGTCAGGCTGGCTTGTTCCACATCTTCCGGGATATCCTTGCGGTCGATCCAGCCGGCCGTGGCCAATTCGCCGTGGTCGACTTGCAGTGCATCACTGCCGTCGAGGTCACAAAAGAAGCCGAAGAGGAGCGTGTCTGTAAAGCACCAGGGCTGGCTCTTGTAGAACTGCAGGTTCTTGACCTTGATGCCCACTTCTTCCCTGACTTCGCGGTGGACCGTCTCTTCGATGGTTTCCCCTACTTCGGCAAAGCCTGCCAAAAGGGCGATGTTCTTATATTCCCGGCCGGCGTACTTCGAGACGAGGAGCTTGTCGCCGTTGCGGACGGCGACGATGACCGCCGGGCAGATGCGCGGGTAGATCATCGTGTGGCAGTGGTCGCAGTGGACCATGCGTTCCGTTTTGCTGTGCTCCATGGGCCGGCCGCAGTGACCGCAGAAACGGTGATTGCTGTACCAGTTATGGAGGGACAGGCCGGCGACGCCGGCAAAGGCCAGGTAACGAGGCCGGGCGGCGCGCATAAAGTTGATCGAGACGTAGGCAAAACCGTCCCGTTCAGGCAGGGCTTCTTCCGCCAGATAAAACTGTTCCTTATCTTCGAAAAAGAGCCAGCGGAACTTGTCTGCTGCCATATCCTGATAATCTGCATAGCGGGGATAGGTGAATTCTTTTTCACCTGTAATTTTCACCAGGACTTTACGGCCCTGATAAGACAAGAGAATACCATCCTGTGCCAAGGGCACAGGATGGTATTCGACATGGTACGTATGATTGCCGATGTCTTGTATCATTCTACGAGTTTCGCTCCTTCGTTGCTGCATTTCAGGATGTGGCCCGTCGCGGCGATGCCGTGGTCGTTGAAGCAGTTGACCATGGCATCCATGATCTGGACTTCATTCTTCGTGGCAAAGGCGATGAGCGTCGAGCCGGAACCGCTGATGGTCGCACCGAGGGCGCCGGCAGCGACGGCTTTCTTGAGGACCAGGTCGCCGCTGGGGATGAGGCGCAGGCGGTACGGTACGTGGAGTTTATCCTGCAGGCCGTAGGCGATGCGGTCGTACTGCTTGGTAAAGAGCGACGAAACGAGGAAGCTGACGCGGCTGACATTGAAGACGGCGCTCTGGTAGTCGATGGTCTTCGGCAGGGCCTTGCGCGCTTCTTCCGTCGAAATTTCGACTTCCGGGCTGACGGTGATGAACGACAAGTCGTCATCGATGGGGATGGAATTGGTCAGCGTCTTGCCGTCGGCCATGATGGAGACCGTAAGGCCGCCGTAGATAGCCGGCGCCACATTGTCCGGATGGCCTTCGAGGACCGTCGCCATGGTCAGTATGTCGTCGCGGCTCATCTTGCCGCCCGTCAGGGCATTGCCGATGAGGATGCCGCCGACAAGGGCTGCTGAGCTGCTGCCCAGGCCGCGGGCCGGCGGAACGGCATTGACCAGGCGCAGCGTACCGCCCTTGGGCAGGGGCTGACGGTTCTTGATGGCCGCGGACTTCATCGCCTGGCCGACCATGTTTTCATTGAAGTCACGGGGCAGGGTATCTTTGCCGAGGCCTTCGACTTCCACAGTAATCGTATCTTTTTCCGGTTCTTCCGTAAAATAAATGTCATTGTACAAAGTCAGCGCAATCCCGACGGCATCAAAGCCGGAGCCGACGTTAGCCGACGTAGCCGGGATCTGTGCGTGCAGCGTTTTTGTCATTTCTTACACCTCGATTACACGAATAGCGTTGGCAATCTTGCGAACGCACGGCAAGTCTTCGATTTTCTTGAGCGACGCCTGGACCAGGCCGTCGGCAGACTTGTCGATGAGGATGACGATTTCAGCGATTTCTGTCGTTTCATCCTTCTGGATCAGGGAGCGGATGCTGATGTTCTTTTCCGCCAGTACTTTGGAAACGGATGCCAGGACGCCGGGAGCGTTGTTGACGATCATGCGGATATAGTACGGTGACGCGATGTCAGCCTGGGGCTTTAATTTCGCTTCATGCCAGACATAGCCGCGCTTGCCGGTCATCTTCAGGTTGCGGTGCAGGATGACGTTCATGACGTCGCTGACAACGGCGCTGGCCGTCGGCAGGGCGCCTGCGCCCTGACCATAGAACATGACATCGCCGACGCAGTTGCCGCGGACGCAGACGGCATTGTAGGCGCCGTCGACGTTGGCCAGCGGGTGGCCCTTGCGGATGAAGGCAGGATGGACGTTCAGGGAAATCTGTCCGGCTTCGTCCTGACGGGCGATGGCCAGGAGCTTGATGACGTAGCCCATTTCCGTCGCGTGTTCGATATCTTCTTTGGCAATGTTTTCAATGCCTTCGACGGCGACATCGTTGAAGGTCACGGCCGAATGGAAGCCGAGGGTCGCCAGGATGGCAATCTTGCGGGCAGCATCGTAGCCGCTGACGTCGTTCGTCGGGTCCGCTTCGGCATAGCCCTTTTCCTGGGCTTCTTTGAGGACGTCGGCGTAGGACGAGCCGTCTGCCGTCATCTTCGAGAGGATGAAGTTCGTCGTGCCGTTCATGATGCCGATGATTTCTTCGATGCGGTTGCTGTTCAGGGACGAATACATGGGGCGGACGATGGGGATACCGCCGGCGACGCTGGCTTCGAACTGGAAGTCGACGTTGTGCTGCTGCGAGAGCTTCAGGAGTGGGATGCCGTAATCGGCGATGAGGTCCTTATTGGCACTGATGACGCTCTTGCCGCGCAGGAAGCACTGTTCGATGCAGTCCTTGGCGAAATCGGCGCTGCCCATGACTTCGACGACGATTTCGATTTCGTCATCGTTGATGATATCGTTGAAATCCGTCGTCAACTGGATTGTATCGGGCAGATCTTCCATCTTTTCGTACTTGTTCAAATCGCGGATCAATACCCGCTTGATTTTGATTTTCGTGTCGAGCTGTTCTTCAATGAGCGGACCGTTCATGGTCAGTAAATCGACCACCCCTTTGCCAACAGTACCGCAGCCCAACAAGGCAATGGAAACATTTTTCATGAGCCAACTCCCCCTTTGTTTATCTTAGGCCTGTCCGATGATCTCTACTTTGCTGACACCGGACAGTTTTTCCAACGTTTTGATCAGTTCATCGACCGGTACGGTCATGTCCTTCGTTTCGATGGACAGGCTGACATCGGCCATCCCCTGCAGGGGAATCCCCTGGTTGATGGTCAGGATACTGCCATTGTTGGCAGCGACCGTGTTGAGCACCTGCGACAGTTCACCGGGACGGTCGAAGATCATGACCGAAAGCGTCACGATTTTCCCCTGTGTGACATCGTAGAAAGGAAAAACATAATCCTTATATTTATAATATGCACTGCGGCTCAAATCCATCATCTGCACGGCTTCGTTGATGGTCCGCGTCTGATGATGCTTGAGGATTTCCTTGACCTTGATGGTCTTCTTGATAGCTTCCGGCAGAATGTCCTCGCGGACTAAGTAAAATTTATGGTTGCTGTCTTCTTTCACTCTGTATCCTCCTTTTCCAGAAAGTATTGATATGTCGCCATCAGGCCCGGCATGAGCTTCATTTTCGGGCGCCATTTCAGGGCGGCTATGGCTTTTTCATTGTTCAGGGCCGAGCAGCGCACGTCGCCTTCCCTGGCCTCTTTATAGGACACTGGGCTGCCGGCATGGGAAAAGTAAAGCAGGATTTCCTTGACGGCATTGACGGTCGTCTCGATCTGCGTGCCGATATTGTAGATGCCCGGCGCAGCCTGGCTGTCCACGGCGGCTGCAGCGGCGCGGGCCACATCTTTGATGTAGACGAAGTCCCGCGACTGGTCGCCGTCGCCAAAAATCGTCATTTCCCTGCCCCTGGCCACAGCGCTGGCAAAGCGGGAGACGACGTCATCTTCGAGGCCTTCGCCGTAGATATTGCCGCAGCGCAGGATGACGGCCTGAAGGCCCCGTTCCGCTTCATAGCGGCGGACCAGGTCTTCTTCGGCCGCCAGAATCCGGCCCAGTTCCGAAACAGGCGCCGTCGGTGCGGCTTCATCCACCCGTTTGCCGTCTGTTTCGCCGTAAACGGCAGCCGACGAAAAGAGAATAAAGCGCCGTACTGCGGTGCAGCAGCAGGCTTCCAGAATATCACGCAGGTCGGCTGCCGCTGTCTCCTTGCGGGACAGGTCCGTACCGTAGCAGACGGCATCAAACGTAGGATTTTCCGGAAAAACCGGCGCGATGTCTGCCTGATGACCTGCTTCGGTCAGGACGTCGGCCAGACAGGAAGCAAGGCCTCCGGCCTTGCCGGTAATTAAAATATGCAAAATAAGACCTCCCAGTCCTTACGGCAGATCGCCGTAATTGATGAGTTCAATCTGTTTTTCTTCCAAACGGCGGCGGATGTCCGGCGACATGAGGGCCTGGAATTCATCCTGCCAGTGATAGCCCCAGGAGAAGGTCTGGCTGAGGATTTCCGTGCTGCGTCCGGGATGCATCATGATTTCATGCGTGCCAAAAGGCAGCCGGTCGATGAGATAGCGCAGATTGGCTTCCGTCATGTGGCCGCCGTCGACCATGCCCCAGAAAAAGTCCGTCGTCGTGAAGTGCAGGCGCTGCACAGAGGCCATGGCCTTCTTCGAAAGATAGGTCAGGCCGTCGCGGCCGGCGATGCGCACGGGATTGGCCGAAAGGACTTTGTACGTATAGGCTTCGCGCGGGATGCGCAGGCGATGGATACCGTACTTCATCATCAGGGACTGGACGATGGACCAGATCTGCGGCAGGACGTGCAGATGCTGATGGCTGTCCAGGTGGTCGATGGGCAAGCCCGTGGCCATGATCTTTTCCATCTGCGCATCGAGTTCCCTGTAGACCTGACCGTAGTCGAGGCGGCCCTGACAGGCCCTTTTGATGACTTCCGTATAGCTTTCGGGCACCAAGCCGTCAGGCTGTACCAAGGTCGGCACTTCCTGCGGCGAAAGGACCGTCGGCAAAGAGCCGACCAGGCAGAGGTGGATGCCGACGCCGAGGCGCGGACATTTTTTCGCCAGCGCGACGGCTTCGTCAAAGGCCGGCCCCGTCGCCAGGAGGGACGTGCTGGTCAGGACGCCGTGCTCGCACGCTTCGATGACGGCCTGGTTGACTTCTGTATGGATGCCGAAATCATCGGCATTAATGATGACTCTGTTCATCTAAAAAACTCCCCGTCCTTTCAGGACGTACTAGTTAATGAGCTTAATGACTATTATACATGGACATTCGTTTTTTGACAATAGCCGCTGCCCATTCTATTCCGTAAACTGTTTGTATGCCACGTCCTTTACTTTGCGCTGCCAGTCCTTCAGGGGAATACCCGTAG
>URLP01000073.1 GCA_900548635.1 uncultured Megasphaera sp. | reverse complement strand
ACACGCCGGCTCAGGTCATCGACATGAAGGCCCTCATGGGCGACTCGGCGGATAATATTCCCGGCGTCCCCGGCGTCGGCGAAAAGACGGCCCTCAAACTGATCACCCAGTTCGGCAGCGTCCACGGCGTCTATGAACACCTGGACGAAGTGAAGGGGAAGAAGCTCCAGGAAAAACTCGCCGACAACAAGGACAAGGCCGTCCTCTCAAAAGATTTGGCCACTATCCGCTGCGATGTCCCGTTAGAATATGAAATGGACGATTTCCGGCCCCAGCCGCGCGAAGCGGACGTGGCCGAACTCTTCCGCAGCCTGGGCTTCAAGAATTTGCTGGAAAAATTCGCCGCCTTCGACCGTTTCTCGAGCCTCGGCCAGGGCCATGAAGAAACGCCGCTCCGCCTCATCGAACCCCTGGCGCCGGCGGACCTTAAAGACAAGACCATTGCCGTCACGGCAGTCTATGAAAAGACCGTGCCCATCCCGACGCTGCAGCATCTGGCCGTCGCCGCGGCAGACGGTGCTTTTGCCGTGCCTGACGATCAGCTCGAAGCCTACCTGAAAGCCCTGCCGACGGCGAAGTGCCTGATTACGGACGACGCCAAACAGCTCTCGAAAGTCGTCTCGCCGTACAGTAAGGCTCATCTGCCTGTGGAAGACATCGTCCTCGCCGCCTATCTCCTCGACCCGGCGCGCACGTCCTACGGCCTGACCTATATTTCCGAAGCCTATGACGTGACGCTTCACGAAACGGGCAGCGACGAAGCGGCGCAGCGCCTGGCAGCGGATGCTCTCTTTGCCTTCCAGGTCTGGCCGAAACTGCAGAAGGCTCTGGAAGAAGCAGGCCTGACCAAGCTCTACGAAACGATCGAAGTGCCCCTCATCCATACCCTGGCCGTCATGGAAATGAACGGCTTCACGGTTGATACGGACAAACTGATGACCATGGAAGGGGAACTGTCGCGGGAAGCGGATAAGCTGGAAGAAGAAATCTACGACGATGCCGGCGAAACCTTCAATATCAATTCGCCGAAGCAACTCGGCGTCATCCTTTTCGAAAAATTGAAGCTGCCGGTCATCAAAAAGACGAAGACCGGCTATTCGACGGATTCGTCCGTCCTTGACGCCCTCATGGACAAACATCCCATGATTCCCAAGATTCTCCAGTTCCGGGCCCTGAAGAAGCTCATCTCCACCTATCTCGAAGGGCTGGAACCGCTCATTTCTCCGGAAACGGGGCGCATCTACACGTCCTTCAACCAGATGGTCACGGCCACGGGCCGCCTCAGCAGCTCTGACCCGAACCTGCAGAACATCCCAATCCGCACGGAACAGGGCCGTAAGATCCGCTCCCTCTTCGTGCCGGGCCAAGGCTATGACTATATCGTCTCCGGCGACTATTCCCAAATCGAACTGCGCCTTTTGGCCCACCTTTCGCAGGACCCGACGATGATCGACGGCTTCAGGAAAGGCCAGGACATCCACCGCCGCACGGCGTCGGAAGTCTTCGGCATCCCCCTCGACGAAGTGACGCCGGAAGAACGGTCCCACGCCAAGGCCGTCAATTTTGGCATCATCTACGGCATCAGTGATTTCGGCCTGGCCCGCAATATTTCCATTTCCCGCCAGAAGGCCAAAGAATACATCGATTCCTATTTCAAGCGCTACAGCACGGTCCACGACTACATGAACGGCCTCATCGCTGAAGCGAAGAAGACAGGCCAGACGCGGACCATGTTCGGCCGCTTGCGCACGCTGCCGGAGATCAACAGTAAGAACTTCACGCGTCGCTCCTTCGCCGAACGGACGGCCATGAACACGCCAATCCAGGGCAGTGCGGCGGACATCATCAAACTGGCCATGAACGCCGTCCAGGACGAACTGGAAAAGCGGCAGCTCAAGAGCCAGATCCTCGTCCAGGTCCATGACGAACTGGTCCTGGAAGTGCCGGCTGCTGAAAAAGACGAAGTCGAAGGGCTCCTCAAGGAGACGATGGAACACATCGTCAGCCTCTCCGTGCCCCTCGCCGTCGATATCCACAGCGGTACGAACTGGGAAGAAGCAAAGTAGGTGAGCGTATGCCTGAATTACCTGAAGTAGAAACGGTGCGGACCTACCTCGACGGACACCTGCGCGGCCGGCGCATCGAAAATGTTGCCGTCGGCCTGCCGCGCCTGGTGAAGAACCGCACGCCTGAAGACTTTGCCGCTTCTCTCTCGGGCTGCGCCTTTACGAGCGTCTCGCGGCGCGGCAAGTACCTCATCCTGCACCTCGATGCGCCCTGGGACCTCCTCGTCCACCTGCGCATGACAGGGAGCCTCCTTTATGGCGAGAAAAAGGATGAATACGGCGAACGTTTCGTCCATCTTGTCTTTACCCTCGATAAGGGTTATCTCTTCTACCGCGACATCCGCACCTTCGGCTGCCTCTGGCTCGTCCCCAAGGATGGGCCGACGGGCGTCAAGGGCTATGACAGCCTCGGCCCCGATGCAGTCGGGCCGGATTTTACGGCAGACTATCTTTATAAATCCCTGAAAAAGAGCCACCGCTTCGTCAAGGCCTTTCTCCTGGACCAGACGAAAGTGGCCGGCCTGGGCAACATCTACGTCGACGAAGCCCTCTTCCTGGCCCATATCCGGCCCCAGCGGCGCTGTGACAAAGTGACAAAAAAAGAAGCCGCTGCCCTTTATGAAGGCATCGGCAAAGTCCTGCGCCAGGGCCTCGCGCACGGCGGCACGACAATCCGCGACTTCATCAGCGGCAACGGCAAAGAAGGCCAGAACCAGGCTTTCCTCAACGTCTACGGCCGGGAAGGCCAGCCCTGCCCGCTCTGCGGCACGCCCATCCGCTACGAAAAACAAGGCGGCCGCGGCACCCATTACTGCCCAATCTGTCAGAAGTGATGGGGGCTGTCGCACGAAGGCTTCTGTCGTCATGCACAATCATCTATAAAACACAAAAGTAGCCGCCCCAGACTCTTTATTCTGTCCCCGTCAAGTTTTCGAGAAAGTGTAGAAAAGTCATGATAAAAATAGTTGGTTTATTGATTGCATGTCCTTTACTTTTGATGTCAGCCGCCGCTGAGGCGGCTTTTTTGCCGGCGTCTTATCCCTTGGTCCAACGCGAGGACCCGGCAGCTTATGAGGGCTTTGTCTGGCGCCTCGATACGCCCGGCGCCAAGGGGCAAAGCCTCCTTCCCCAGAAATTCCGCACTTTCGAGAAGAGCTCCGGCAGCGCCCAGTGCTCCCCGGCCCAGCTTAAAGTTTTGGCGGCGGAACTGAAGCACCGCAATGGCGGCGGTCCTGTGTACGACGTCGACCTGCGCCAGGAGCCGCACGGCTACTTCGACGGCCGGGCCGTGAGCTGGTACGGCACGCGGGACTGGAGCAGCCTCGGTAAGTCCCAAAGGGAAGCGCTGCAGGAAGAAAAAAAGCTTCTCCGGGGCTCCCAGGGACGGACGCGCTATCTGGCCAGACTCAATAAGGAGAAAATGCCCGACGGCGGCGAAGTCCTGCGTGTCCGCAGCGTGCTGAGCGAAGAGGACCTGGCGAAACAGACAGGTCTCCATTATTTCCGCATCGCCGCGACGGACCACGTCTGGCCGTCCGCAGAAAACATCGACCGCTTCCTGGCCTTTTACAAGACCCTGCCGGCTGATGCCTGGGTCCACTTCCACTGCGAAGCCGGCGTGGGACGGACGACGGCTTTCATGGCTATGTACGACATGCTGCGCCATCCCGACGTGCCTTTGGAGACGATCCTCAAGCGCCAGCACGACATTGGCGGCTTCTACTACGGACCCTGGGATACGTCGTCCGATACGACCTGGAAGGGCCCGTATTATCAAGAGAAATACGAAATGATGGCCCTCTTTTACGACTACGTCCAGGCCAATAAGGGAACGGATTACCGCCTGTCCTGGTCACAGTGGCTGCGGCGCTTAGCGTGACGTTACCCCTTGGCTGTCATGGGCGGCAGCTGCGTTGAGGAAGACCGTGTAGTCTTCTTCATCGATGCGCTGGGCCGGTGCCGAGCCGAGGACGGAAAGGGCTTCATCGCGGTATTTCGGCGTGACCACGACGAGGGCCGGCTGGTCGCTGTTCCAGAGGTCATAGAGGTCCTGGCTGCCGTAGTACATGCCCGTCCGTTCCGTATGGTGAATGCCGAATTCCAGTTCGCCCATGAAGTGGCCGGCCTGGGCAATATCTACGTCGATGAAGCCCTGTTCCGGGCAGGTATCCGGCCTATGCGCCACAGCGACAATGTGACGAAAAAAGAAGCGGTCCGCCTCCATGAAGCCATCGTCGCTGTCCTCCAGGAAGGACTGGAACACGGCGGCACGACGATCCGCAACTTTATCAGCGGTAACGGCAAAGAAGGGCAGAACCAGGACAACCTCCGCGTCTACGGCCGCGAAGGCACGCCGTGTACGGTCTGCGGTACGACCATCGAATACACTAAATTGAACGGCCGCGGTACCCACTACTGCCCGAAGTGCCAAACGTAGGGGCCGACCGCCGCAGTTCTACCACTGGATCCCGTTGCCGTAGTATTCGCTGGGCGTATCGCTGGTCTGGACATTCATGACGACGGGCATCTTGACCTGGCCTTTGATCCAGTCGTGGAGACGTAGGGCATCGTCGGCGCTCAGCGGCGTCGTGACGGTGACTTCAGCTATGAAGCGATCATAGTTGAAGTCACCGTTTTTTGTATCTTTGTCCTGGTTCAAGGCAGTCAGCGTGCCGCCTCGGACGGACTGTATTTCTGGGAACAATAAGGGGGCCTGGCTGTTGAGGGTTTGGATGACCTGCTGGTCAGCCGCCGCCCGTTCGTAAGCCGGGTAATATTTGCTGGTCAGCATCTTGTAAGAGGCTTCTTTGTCGGCTTTGCCCTGTTTTTCGATGCGGGCATTGATCAACTGCTGCACTTCCTCTGTGTTCAGGTTCCGGTTTCCCTGGATGATGGAGAGGGTTATGCCTTGCAGGCGGTGATAGTGGCTCATGGCTGTTTTCAGCTGCTCGATTTGTTCTTCGGTCAAGACCGCCCCGACGAGGTCGACCGTCAAGGTATCGTCTTTCAGTGCATACGATACGACGCTGGTTTTCTCGAACTGCATGTCCGTCTGGATGAACGACTTGACCTGGACTTCCTGGAGGGCGTCTTTTACCGTCTGATGGGCCAGGTAGATACTGGGGATGGTGATCAAGAGGCCCAGTGTGACCAAGACGAGGCGTTGTTTGCGGAAATGGGCCTCGGCAATATTGCCATGAGGCGGTACTTTCAGGACTTTGAAGACTAGGAACGAGGACAAGGCAATGAAGAAGGCATTGATGAAGAACAGGTACAAGGCACCCAGGAAAAACGTGTGGTTCCCGGAGGCCAGCCCATAGCCGGCCGTACAGAGGGGCGGCATCAGTGCCGTGGCGATGGCGACGCCGGGGATGACATTGCTCTTTTCTTTCCGCGTGTTCCCGACCGCACCGGCAATCCCGCCGCATAAGGCGACGAGGACATCCCAGATTGTCGGGGTAGTCCGGGCCAGCATTTCATCTGTCGGCGAGGTCAACGGCGAAAGGAGAAAATAAATCGAAGCTGTCAGCACGGCCAGGCCGACCTGGAAAGATAATTTGATGAGGGATTTGCGGATAAAAGGGACGTCATATGTGGCCATACCGTAGCCCGTCGCTACGATACCGCCCATCAGCGGGGAAATGAGCATGGCGCCGATGATGACGGCGACGCTGTTCAAGTTCAGGCCGATGCAGGCGATCATGATGGCCATGACTAAGACAATCAAGTTCGTGCCTTCGATGGTGGCGTCGGATAAGATGCGCTGATTGATGACTTCCATCGGGGCCGAGTCGCCTTTCAAATCGATTAAGTTATTCCAGCGGTTCATGATTTTCCTCCTTGTCCGGGATGTACTTTATCCGTCAGGTATAAGTCGTGTTTGCCGGCTGCCAGCATCTTGACATACCGTTCATATTGACGGAGGACGTCGGTGATCAATTCATCTTTCTGCATGTATTTGATGCTGTATCCGCGCCGGCCGTCTGACTATCATCACTGCCCTGGATGTGGACAGAAATTCCATTCCGCAGAAATTCCTGGCGCAGTTCCTGGAAAGCCGGGTCGACGGTCTGTTTGAGGAATTGCCCATACCGGCTGAAAACAGCATGCACAGCCAGGAAAAAAAGGAAAATTCTGGTTTTTCATCTTCGTTTCCCAAGCGGATGTCACCGAGCTTTCCCAGGCATAAGATGACCAGGAAGAGGAAAAAAGGCGACACAAAGAATGTATACCCGGCTCCAAAATAAAAATGAAAGATATGAACAAATTAATTGTATTATATAAATTGTATCATATCGACAAATATGTGACAAACGGAGAAATCATTGACTTTTTCTATGGCTTATGTCATTCTTAGTAAGTCAGATTATGTATGGATTGGGGGAAGATTATGATTTTGAATGGATTGATGGCGATCTCCGATGCTTTGTGGGGGACGCCGATGATTGTCGTGCTGGTCAGCATGGGCTTGTATTTGAGCATCCGTTTTCATTTTTACTATAATTTCCGGCACATTGGCTTTCATTTCCGCAATACCTTTGGCAAGATGTTCCAGCGCCATGGCAGCGGCCAAGGGTCGGTATCAGGGTTTGCCGCAGCTTGTACGGCCATGGCCAATACGATCGGCGTCGGCAATATCGGCGGCGTAGCGACGGCCATCGTTTCCGGCGGTCCCGGTGCCGTCTTTTGGATGTGGGTTTCAGGCTGTCTCGGCATGTCGACGAAGGCCTGCGAAATCATCTTGGGCCAGCGCTTCCGCGTCAAGTATTCTGAATCCATGGACGAATACATGTGCGACCGATCCTTTGTCATGCGCAACGCCCTGGGCTGGCGGAAAGGGGCTTTCCTGCTGGCCATTGCCTGTTTCACCTTGGGGCCCTGGACGTGCAGTGTCCAGACGGAATCTGTCGTCGGCGCTCTGCGGGAAGCCTTCGGCATCGACCCGCTCTGGTCAGCCGCTTTTCTGGGACTCACCTGTTTCGTCACCATCTTCGGCGGCTTGCGGCGCATTTCGGCCGTTATGGAACGGGTCGTGCCCATTATGGCCCTGATATATATCCTTGGCGGCCTGGCCATCCTCGTCCAGCATCTGCCGCAGGTGCCGGCGACGTTGGAGTTAATCGTCCGCAGTGCCTTTACGCCCATGGCCGGTGTCGGCGGTTTCGCCGGGGCCACCGTCAAGGACGCCATGCGCTATGGTATTGCCCGCGGCCTCTATTCCAATGATGCCGGTACGGGCTATGGCATCATTGCCCATGCGACGGCCCGGACGGACCATCCTGTCCGCCAGGCTTCCTGGGGCTGGGGGGAAGTGTTCCTCGATACGATTGTCGTCTGCTCGGTCACGGCCTTGTCGCTGCTCCTGACGAATTCCTACATCGATTATCCCGGTGTCGACAGTGCCAGATTGACGACGGTGGCCTTTCGCATTTCCTTTGGCGACTGGGGTGCCTGGTTCATGGCCATCGCTATTACCGTCTTTGCCTGGACGACGATTATCGGCATGTATTACAGCTGCGAAAAATCCGTCAACTACGCTTTCGGCGATACCCGGCGCAACCGCAGGGCAACTAAGGTCTACATGATCTATTACATGATTCCCTGTGTCGTCCTCTACAATGCCAAAGCCGATGCCCTGTGGGCCATGACCGATATTTTGTCGGCTATTTACGTCATGATCACGATTTTATTCATCGTTACACAGCGGAAAGAAATCTTCCGCTTGTTCAATGATTTCTGGTTCCGCTTCCTGCCGGCGCAGGAACGAGGGGAAAATCCGCCTGTCGTCGCTTATGGGACGGTGCCGGTGAAAGGGGAAAGAAAATGAAAAGTACACTGAAACAGATTTTAGACCGCCAAGGAATCTTGGTTCTCGACGGTTCTATGGGGACGGCCTTGGAAAATCTCGGTGCTGATTTAAACAACAAACTGTGGACGGCCCGCGTCCTGGCCGACCGGCCGGAACTGGTCAAGGAAGTCCATATCCAGTATTTCCGGGCCGGTGCCGATGCAGGCATTACCTGCAGTTACCAGGCTTCCCTGCCGGGCCTGATGGAAACGGGGTATAGCCGCGAACAGGCAGAAGCCCTCATCACCCGGGCTGTCCAGGTCTTTATGGAAGCCCGTCAGGAATGGTGGGATGCCGAAGGGAGGCAGGCCGGCCGGTCCTGGCCGCTTTGTCTGGCCAGTGCTGGCCCCTACGGGGCTTATTTGGCCGATGGGTCCGAATATAAGGGCCATTACGGCGTCAGTGCCGATACGCTGCGGGACTTCCACCGCCGCCGGGCGGAACTCCTGTGGCAGGCTGGTGCTGACGTCCTGCTCTTTGAAACGGAGCCGTCCCTGATGGAAGCGGAAGTAGAAGCGCAGATTGCCGAAGAACTGGGCGCGCCCTATTGGATCAGCTTTTCCTGTTGCGACGGCCGCCACAACTGCGAAGGCCAGCTCCTGGCCGATTGTGCCCGCCAGCTGGCAAGCAAATACCCGCATCTGCAGGCCATCGGCGTCAACTGCACGAAGCCGGAATACATTGCCAGCCTCATCGGCGAATTGAAAGGGGCGTCGGACCTGCCGATCATCGTCTACCCGAACAGTGGTGAAGAATACGACCCGCAGACCAAGACCTGGCACGGCGTCGGGACGGACCGCCGTTTCGGCG
>URLP01000072.1 GCA_900548635.1 uncultured Megasphaera sp. | reverse complement strand
GGAGACCGGCGCGGAGTATAAGATCCGCTTCATGCTGCGCAAGAATGTCTGCGAGATCATGCTGGACACCACCGGCGAGGGTCTGCACAAGCGCGGCTACCGCAAAAACGCGACGCTGGCCCCCATCAAGGAGACGCTGGCCGCCGCCATTGCCGACCTGGGCATCACGACAGTGCGCTTCGACGACGGTTTCGATGCCGCCAAACTGGCCATGTACAGCCGTCTCGTCCGCGTCCAGGTCAATGCTTCGACCCTGAGCGAAGAGGACCTCGCGAATCTTGAAAAGAACGGTGCCCAGATGGACCGCATCGACGGCCTGCACAACTTCTATCCCCGGCTCCACACGGGCCTGGACCTGGACTATTTCAAAGCCCAGACGGCGCTGCTCCACGCGCACGGCCTTTCCGTCGGCGCTTTCGTGCCTAGTCAGAAAGGAAGGCGGGCGCCGCTCTTTGAAGGCTTGCCGACCCTGGAAGACCACCGCCATTTGGACGTCAGCCTGGCAGGACGCCATTTAGCCGCTCTCGGCGTCCAGTCCGTCTTCATCGGTGACGACGGCCCGTCCGATAAAGAACTGCGCGACCTGGCTGCCCTCAGTCGGGAAGAAACGGGCGTCGTCGTCATCAAGGCCAAGCTTCTCAGCCGGGAACCACACATCCAGGACCTGCTTTCCTATACCTTTACGGTCCGCCGCGATACGTCGCGCGACGTCATCCGCACGAGCGGCAGCCGGGCCCACCTCGACGGCCGCATCATCGAACCGGACAGCGATATCTTCCGCAGTCTCCACCGCGGCGACATCACCTTGGACAATGCCGATTTCCTCCGCTATATGGGCGAAGTGCAAATCGTCAAATGTGAACTGCCGCCGGAAGAACGGACGAATATCGTCGCCAAAGTCGTGCCGAACGAAGAATTTCTCCTCGATTATCTTACGCCGGGCCGCAAATTCCGCTTCGAATTCATCCGCTAGCCTCCGTCCGGGACAAGAGGATGACGGCGCCGAGGATGCAAATGATGCCCAGGGCACCGCTTACCGTCAGGGCTTCGTGGAAAATGACGATGCCTACGACGGTCGACGTCAGGGGTTCGACAGAAGCCAGGATAGAAGCCCGGCCTGCTTCCATATGATGGAGGCCGACCGTATAGAGGACGAAGGGCAGTGCCGTTGAGACGATGCCCAGGAGGGCAAAAAGAAGCGCCGTATAAGGCACAGCGGCCGCAAGTCCTGCCATCATGCCGAAGCGGCAGAAAGGTAAAAGCCCGAGGGCCGCGATGATAAAGGTCCAGGCCGTCACCGTCAGGGGTTCATATTTGGCTAAAGCGTAATGGCCGAAAACCGAATAGAGGGCATAGCCAAAGCCGCTGCCCAGGCCGGCCAGGATGCCCAGGGCCGCGACGTGCCCAGTTCCCAGACCGCTGACAAGGACACAGCCGACGAAGGCCAGGACCAGGCAGAAACCTTTACGCCGTGTAAAGCGTTCATGGAAGAGAAAAATCGAAAAGACCATGACGATGCTCGGCGCCGTATAAAGCAGGATGGCCGCTACAGAGAGCGTCATCAGTTCGATGGCTGTGAAGTAGCAGATATTGAAAAAGACGATGCTCCCCAGGCCCGTACCCAGGAACATCCATAAATCGCGCAGGGAAATGCGCAGCTTTTCCGGACAGCGGCAGAGGAGCACGCCGCTGAGGACCAGGGCTGTGACCAGGGCGCGGCCGAAAGTAATCTGCAGCGGCGAAAGGCCGTAAAGCGACAGCTGACGGGTAAACAAGCCGATGATGCCCCAGCAGATTCCCGCAGCAGCAACGCAGAAGGGCGCCATATTATTCCATTTCATCTGTACCACCTTCTTAAAAAAAATAGGCCCGGCGAAGGATGCACGCCTTCGTCTCAGCCTTGGTTTTATTATAGCACAGTTACTACGGATGATGATATAATAAAAAAATAACGCAAACAGAGGTAATTGAAATATGAATCAAGAAATGAAACTCGCCGTCCTCATCGACGCCGAAAATATTTCCAGCAAATACATCGACGTCATCTTATCTGAAGCGAACAATCTCGGCGATGTCATCTACAAACGCATCTACGGCAACTGGACGACGCCGCAGATGGCTTCGTGGCGCAATACGATTTTAGACAACGCCATCCAGCCGATCCAGCAGTACAGCAATACAATCCGTAAGAATTCGTCCGATTCGGCCCTGATCATCGACACGATGGATCTGCTCTACCAGAGCAACCTCGACGGCTTCTGCATCGTCTCGTCAGACAGCGACTTCACCCGCCTGGCCTCGCGCCTGCGGGAATCGCAGAAATACGTCCTCGGCATGGGCGAAAGCAAGACGCCGCGCTCCTTCATCTCGGCGTGCAACAAGTTCCTCTATCTCGACGTCCTCTGGGAAGAAGCAGAAGAAGCAGAAGAACAGGAAGAACACGAAACTGCTGAACATGAAACAGCTCCTGCTGCTCATGCGGAAGAAGCGCATAAACCGGGCAGGACGACACCTGTCAGCCATAACAGCGAAACGAATACAGCCCGTCCGCCCCAGCCGCCGGAAGCCAATCCGCAGCGCGGCAAGACACCGGGCAAGGATTTCTCCACCATCCGTCAGGCCTTGATTAAACTGACCGAAGAAAATTCCGACGACAACGGCTGGATCTTCTCGGGCACGCTCGGCAATCTCCTGAGCAAGCAGTTCTCTGACTTCGATGTCCGCAATTTCGGCTACAAAAAATTCGTGCCCTTCATTGAATCGCTGAAACTCTTCGACGTCAACACCTTCACAGACGAAAAGAACCATACCGTCAAGCACAACTACTTCAAGCTCAAACAGACGCCGAAACAGCCGCGCCGCACGTTCCGGCCTTATTATAAGCAGCGTGGCCGCTAATCTTTTCCCATTCACGGAGGATACCTGCCATGGATACGAATACACAAAAGGCGCTGGAATCACTGCGCCGGCGAAAAGTCAATTCGACCATCGCCATGGCTGCCGACTTGGCCAACGACAACTTAAACAGTATCTGCCGCCTGGCACTGGCCTGGATCAGTGACGGCAATGTCCACGGCATTTCCTACTTCATCAAGCCCCGCGAAGGACCGATTCAGGCTCACAACCTGACGGAGGCCATGCTCAGTGAGAGCAAGCCCTTCGACGTCGTCTGGGATGAAGATATTTCCCTGCTCCTGAAAGACGCCGTCCTTTCGGCGTACCGTTCGGAACGGCTCTTCCCGGCCATCAAGGCCAGCTATGAAGCGTCGGGCCGGGAACTGCCCCTGAAAGACGTCTATGTACGGGACCTGAAATTCTTGGCCGCCACGTACATGCCCAACCTGGCCAATGATTCCCTCTCATCGATCCTGCACCGCATGAAGATTCCCGTCGACATGGACAACGCTTTGAGCCGGGCCATGGCCTGCATCTGCGGCCTGAGCTGGCTGGAAAACCTCTATCCCATTTCCAGCTACGGTATCCCTTTATCGGCTATCCTGGCTGGCGCCTTGCAAGGGCAGCCAGAAGAAGTCGTCGAGACGCGGGAAGAACGGGAGGCACGGGAGCAAAAAGAGGCAAAATATGCCAAACTGACGTATTACACCAAAATGCTATTCCTGCCTTTCGTCATCTTTTGCCTGTTCATCACCATTTACTACGTCCACCGCTACGGGGAAGCAGAACAGACCAAGGTCAACTTCTCCCGCTATTCGACGAGCGGCATCCCAGAACTGAGTGACGCAGAAAAAGAAGCACAGCAGGAAAAGACGCGCCTGCCCTCGAACAGCGGCCGCTACCTCATGATGCGCGGAACCTACGTCATCCCCGACGAAACGACGATTCCCATCTTCCTAAAAGCCAGCCACGACCGCGACATGGAAACCATCAGTTCCCTCGTCCGGTCCGATAAAATCCTAGTCTTTGCCAAACCGACACGTATCCAGATTACTGGCGACAAAGACAACCAAGGCTTCGTCCCCATCCAGATACTGGAAGGCGACTACGCCGAAAGAACGGGCTTTGCCCCGGAAGATATGATAACGAAATGAAAAAAGCCTGCCGTCCGGCAGGCTTTTTTCGCAGTTAGCAGCTAGCAGTTAGCGGTTAGCCGTTAGCACCCCCGCTTATCATAACACGATATACTTCTCCGCCCCCAAGGCCGGCATGGCTTCAATGACACGGCTGGATTCGCGCCGGATTTGCTGGTCTGGCAAGGAGAAAAACGTAGGCATAGCGGGGCTCTGTCGAGGCTTTTCGACGCAGCCAGAACAGCAAAGACCAGCGAAGGCAGCCGTACGAATTGAAGTTATGCCGGCCTTCAAAATGCATCCCATTCGGCGAAGCGTTCATTCATGCGTTTCTTTTTGACTTTTTTATTTTCTGGTCCTGATGTGGCAAAGGGCATTTTGCCGCAGGCAATGGTCCGTTTGTAAAAGAGTTCGACTGCCTCTTCTTCGCTTAGGCCCATGCGGGCGAAGATGGCCCGCGCTTTTTCCCGCGTTGCTTCATCCATTTTCTTCATCTCCTCTGCGGCTGTCGTGGCGTTCCTGAGCTTCGTTATTGATGCCGTTCAGGGTAGCCATATGCCAGACGGCATACATCATGGTCTTCATGAGAATGACGCCTAAGACGGCCCCTGTCCCTTCCCCCAATGAGAGGCCCGCCTGGATGGGGACTTCGTATTCATCGATGCCGCACAGGCGCAGGGCCTGGGCCATGCCGGGCTCCCGGGAAATATGGGACGGCAAGGCATAATCGCGGACAGCAGGTTTCATGGCAATGGCACAGGCCAGGGCCGTCGCCGTAATGAAGCCGTCGATATAAAAAGGTATTTTTTCATCAACACAGGCCATCATAGCACCGCAGAGTGACGCCAAATCAAAGCCGCCGACACAACGCAGGGCATCGGCCGGCGTCTGGATTTCTTTTTCATAGGCTTTGATGGCTGCGGCAATGACGCGCCGCTTGTGGAAGAGCAGTTTATAATTACCCCGAGCCGAACCAAAACCGGTCAGCCAGGACATCTTTTTCGGAGACAAGGCGGTGAGGACAGCTGCTGACGTCGTCGTATTGCCAATGCCCATTTCGCCAAACGACAGGAGATTGATTCCCTCTTTGGCAGCTGCCTGTACCCGTTCGCGTCCCGTCGCCATGGCTTGTACCAGTTGTTCCCGGCTCATAGCCGGTTCAACGGCGAAATTTTTCGTTCCCCTGGCGATTTTGCGGTCTAAGCCGACGGCATCGGCACTGTCGATACCGACATCGACGACTTCATAAGGAATGTCCTGGCTACGGCAAAAACAGGTCACAGCCGACGTTCCTTGGACCATATGGCAGCTCTGCATATAGGTTATATCCGCTAACTGAGCGACGACACCGGCTTGGACAACGCCATTGTCGGCGGCAAAAATGATGTGTTTTGGCCGCAGTTCCCGATGAAAAGTCCCCCAGGCCAGTAAAATTTGCTTGGCCTGCTTTTCCAAAAGTCCCAGGCTGCCCGGCGGCTTAGCCAGATTGTCGATCTGGTGCAGGGCCTGGCGCCGGTAATTTTCATAACTCACAGTCATACCCTCCCTCTTTCCTCGTCTGAATCGATTCTATTGTACCATGATTGCCAAGGATTCGCGAATGACACTAAAAATAAATACTTGTTCATCCTGTAACACATATTTCCTTGAAAAAACGTTTAATTTATGTCAAAATAAAAGCAAGAGTGGAGGTGGCCATCGTGTCCACAATTAAAGACATTGCCAAAGCTGCTGGCGTTTCCATCGCCACCGTTTCCATCGTCTTGAACGGTAAGGGCCGGGAACGGAAAATCTCACAGGAAACACAACAGCGTATATACAAAATTGCACAAGATCTGAACTACGTCCCCAACCAGTCGGCAAAAAAACTGCGGTCGGCTAAAAAGGACAGCTATGCCATTGCCTTCTATTGGGCAACGGACTTCCGTATCAACTACCTGGCCCGTATCACCCTTGGGATCCAGGAAGAAATCATGAAGCAAGATAAGGCGATCCATCTGACCGTCGTCCCATATAAAGTCGATCAGCTGCAAAAACAGCTCGAAGCGATGCAAAACGAATTTTTCAACGGCATCATCATTGCAAATATGTCGAATAAAGATATGGACTATCTCAATTCCATCCATATCCCTTGCCCAGTCGTCCTCTTTAACCGGGAATCGGACAAGTACAGCAGCGTCACTATGGACAACTATACTATCGGTTGCAACGTCGCCAAGCATTTCCTCAACAAAGGCATTTTCGACGCCGGAGTCCTGACCCATGATACGTCGTTCCCGATCATGCGCACGTGGATGCAGGGCTTCCTCGACACCTTCGCCAAAACTGGCCATGCTGTCCCGGAAGAAAATGTCATCCTCTGCGATACGTCTTCATCGAGCGCCGTAGCAGCTACGAAGAAACTCTATGAAGAAAAGCGGATGCCCCGGGCTATGTTCTGTGAATCCGACGTCCTGGCCCACGGCATGCTCTATGCCTGTCATGAACTGGGAATCTCCATTCCCCAAGATGTGGAAGTCTTCACCATTGGGATCAACATGGCCCAGCTCAACGATTACGCTATTCCCTCGCTATCCCGCGTCGATATCCCTATGGGCGAAATCGGTCAGCACTGTCTGCACCTCATGGTCGACCTCATTGAAAAGAAAAAACAAAATCCTACGGTCCAGTTTATCGAAGGAAAAGAAATCCTCGGCGAATCGTCGCCGGAGTAAATTTAAAAAAGCCTGCCGCATTTTGCAGCAGGCTTTTTTCGTTTGTCGTGGGTCGTTCATCGTTTATCGTTGTAGGAGCGCCCACGTGGGGCGCCCGCGCGAATCCTGCGGATATCCCCACCTTGTATTTACGGGCATTTTCGGCAAACGAACCACGCCAAACGAATCACGAATTCAGCACACGCCCCAGCATGCGTACAAGGTCGTCGAATTCGTCGTCACCGATGGTCCTTTGGGACAAGACGACGCGGTCATGGACGATGCGGGCGATGATTGGGACTTCCGTGAAGCGCAGCTGTTCTGCCAGTTTCTCCGGCGGCCTGTCTTCGACCTTGACGGTGACGGCCCAGCCCGGCAGGGATACGTCCGGGCAGGCACCGCCGCCGATGCAGTCATCAACTTCGATGAGTTCCAGGTCTGCCGGCAGCTGCGCCGCTTCCAATTTCAGCAGCAGCTGCACTGCCCGCTGCCGGCCTTCTTCTTTCGTCTGGGCCAGGCAGCGCAGGGTCGGGATGTGACGCCGGGCCGTATCATTCCGGTAGGCCTGCAGCGTCCCTTCGAGACAGGCCATGGTCATCTTATCGACGCGCAGGGCCCGCAGCAGAGGATGATGCTTCATGGTCTGCAGATACGCCGCTTTACCGGCGATGATGCCCGCCTGGGGACCACCCAGGAGTTTATCGCCGCTGAAGGTCACGACATCGCAGCCGGCTTCCAGGGCTTCGCGGACCGTCGGTTCATGAGGCAGGCCGAAGCGTTCCAAATCAACGAAGAGGCCACTGCCAAGATCATGAATGCAGGGCAGGTCGTACGTATGGGCCAACTCTGCCAAAGCTGCCGGAGAGACAGTTTCCGTAAAGCCGATGATGCGGTAATTACTGGTGTGGACCTTCATCAAGGCCGCTGTTTTCTCGCCAATCACTTTTTCATAGTCGCGCAGATGAGTCTTATTCGTCGTCCCGACTTCGCAGATCGTACTGCCGCTCTGTTCAATGACTTCAGGGATGCGGAAAGAGCCGCCGATTTCTACAAGTTCGCCCCGGGAAATGACGACTTCCCTGCCCGCAGTCAGGCTGGCCAGGGTCAAAAGGACAGCCGCGGCGTTGTTGTTGACGACAAGGGCATCTTCTGCCCCCGTCAGATCACAAATCAGGCTGCGGACATGGTCGTAGCGCAACCCCCGTTTACCTGATGGCAGGTCATATTCGAGATTGCTGTAATGGCAGCTCACATCAGCGATATGACGGGCCAATTCCGGACTGAAGACGGAACGGCCCAGATTCGTATGCAGGATCGTCCCCGTCGCGTTGATGACCCGTCGCAGATGACCCGTTTTCTCATGCTGCAGACAAGCGATGACGGCTTGATCAAAAGCATCCGCTGAAAAGGGAGCTGTTGCCTGACCATCAAGGATGGCCTGGCGCCGCCTGTCGAGAACGGCGCGGACGGCATCGCGAACGGCTTTGCGCGATGTCTTTTCCTGCCATTTCAAGAGGCGCGGCCGCTGCAGCAGATGGTCGACGTCGGGCAGCTGGCGCAGCAGCTTCTGTTGTACTTCATTCATGGGGCGTCCCTCCTTTCGTCTGATATTTTCCAAGCTTCGGGCCGGCCAGACGGCCGTCGCCGACGCGGCGCGTCAGGCCGCAGCGGTCCATGTATTCCAGGATGAGCAGGGCTTGGCTGCGGTTGATATGCAGGGCATCACGGAATTGTCCCAACCGCAGTGCCTGTCCATCCTGCAGGAGCTCATAGGCAAGCCGGGCAGCCTGCGTGAAATACCGCTTCGAGAGGACGAATTCCGGCGACAGGAAGACGAGGCTCTTGCCGTTCAGGGCATCGACGACGGCAGGTCCTTCTTTGCCCAGACTGCGCAGAGACGCTGCCTCCGTCGGGACAAAACCGCTGCGGTCCAGCGTCTTTTCAATGAGCGACTGCAGTTTTCGCTGCGCCGGTGAAAAGGCGATGCGGAATTCCTTGGCGGCCACGCACTGCCGCG
>URLP01000071.1 GCA_900548635.1 uncultured Megasphaera sp. | reverse complement strand
CGCTTCTTGTTGTAAAAATCCTTAGTCGGCAGTTCGCCATCGAGGAACGACGTACCGCTGGTATAGCTTTCTTCCGTCACGATGACCTTGATGCCGGCATCGGCCGCTTTATATTGTAACATCTGAATGAAATTGGCGAAAGGAATCTGGACGAAATGCTGGTTCATCTTTTTTCCCAGTTCGACATCCTGTTTCCAGCCTTTATTCTGGCCGATGACGAGGGACGTAATTTGATTTTCAGCACACCAATTGACAACGCTGCGGCTGGCTTTATGAAGATAATCACTGACTTTGCGGTTCCGTTTGCCCGTGAGCTGCGCGATTCGCTGAGATGAATGGCGTCCATTCATGCGCTCACAGATACTTTTCTTCTTGGCCAACTGCTTGTTGTAAAATTGGTTCATCGCTTTCAGCGGTGTCCCTTTGATGAGAAAAGTCCCGGCCTCCGTGTTCGTCGCAACGGCAGCCAGATTGTTGATGCCAATGTCGATGGAGGCATAGCGACCGTTGTCCGGAAGCGCCTCGGTATCCGGAATTTCATAGATGATTTCCATCGTAATACCGTCGCTGTTGGGAACGAAACGCACCTGTTGAAAATGGGCTGCTTTGTTTTCAATAAATAGAGGCTTTACCGTAAAACCGTTGAATTTCCGTGGAAAACAAAGAATGCCGTCTTTTAAGGGACAAGTCTGATTCGTCATGATGAGGACGGAATAACCGTCTTTTCGTTTGTATTTTGGCAGCTTAGGACAGCCTTTGTATTTTTCCGGATGGGCTTTCCAATCCCTGTTGGCTGCAAAGAACGATTTCCAGTTCTTATCCAGCAGCCGCAATGTCTGCTGCGCTGCCTGGGCACTGGGCATGGCACGATAATCGGGATACTCTGTATCCGCTTTTAACAGCTTATCTACTTTGGCGTAGCTTAAATATTCCTTTGTATCTGTAAATGCCTTCCGTACCAGATAATTGGCATGGTTATAGAGATTCTTAGACAAATGGCAAAATTCACGCAGCATTTTGTAATACGGCGAAGACAGTCGAATGCGGTGAGATTCTACTCTTTTCATTATAAAAAGTCACCTCCTTATGACCATCATAGCATATTTTAATAAAACATAGAACGTATTTTCTAATTCTTTCTATATTCTTTTATCATATCATGACCTCCTGAATCATTTGCTTTGCGTAAGTGAATGGACAATATGAGTATAAGAGGTCTTTCCATAGAATTCGTCAAATCAATGTATAATTCTTGTATATTTTTTTACAATTAAGGAGAAATTCTCATGATCTACAGCTGTTTCGACATCGGCGGCACAGCCGTCAAATACGGTCTCATCGATGAAACGGGCCGCTTCCACAAAAAAGGTTCCGTGCCGACCCAGACGGAAACGGCCGGCGGCCCGGGTTTGGTCCATAAAGTCCTCTCCCTCATCCAGCGCCAGCTGGCCGACCATCCGCTCCAGGGCATCGCCATCTCGACGGCAGGCATCGTGGAGCCCGAAACGGGGCGCATCGAATATGCCATGTCCATCCCCGGCTACAGCGGCACGGACTGGAAAGCCCTCATCGGCGAGGAATTCGACCTGCCCTGCGTCGTCGAAAATGACACGAACTGCGCGGCCCTCGGGGAAATGTGGCTCGGCGCCGGTAAGGGCTGCCGCTCTCTGGCCGCCGTCACGGTGGGCACGAGCATCGGCGGTGCCGTCATCGTCAATGGGCAGGTCCTGCACGGCGTCTCCCATGCGGCCGGGGAAATCGCCTATATGCGCGTCCCTGCGGGCCGTCTGCACGACGTCGCTTCTGCTTCCAGCCTCTGCCGGGCGGCGGCGAAAGCAAAAGCCGCCAACCCGGAAAAGGTCGACGGCTATCAGGTATGCAATTGGCTCGACGCAGGCGATCCGCGCGTCGTGCCGGTCTTTGAAAAATTCTGTCAGAACCTTGCCGACGGCCTGACGAACATCATCAGCCTCATCGGCCCGGAATGCCTCATCCTCGGCGGCGGCATTATGGCTAGGGAAGATCTCATCCGGCCGCAGCTGGAAAAGGCCCTTAAAACGCGCCTGCCGGAAATGATGCGCCAGAAGACGAAGCTTGCCTTCGCGTCGCTCCAGAATGATGCCGGTATGCTGGGAGCACTGTATTTGTTATTACATTGAAATTTAACTCAACTTCGTCCGGACGATGCGGGTGACTTTTTCGTCGACTAATTTGCGGAAGTCGGCGTTGTTCTTGTATTCTTTCAGGAGACCGTCGTAGGTTTCCCGTTCGTGGGCGTATTCGTGGCAGACGAGGACCATGTCGGCACCGGCTTTGACGGCCATGACGCCCATATCGGAGAAGGCGTAGTGCTTGGCCATGGCGCCCATTTCCATGTCATCTGAGAGGATCAGGCCCTGGTAACCGAAGGTGTTGCGCAGAAGGTCCGTCATGATGGGCTTTGAGACGCAGGCCGGAAGGTTCGGGTCAAGGGCCGGGAAGGTGACGTTCGAGACCATGATCAGCATTTTCTGATTGTTTTCGCTCTTGATCAGGTTTTCAAAGGGCTTCAGATCCTGCTGAATGAGCTGGTCCTTCGTGCTGTTCACGCTGTCGCCATCGATGTGGGGATCCGTCTTGACCTTGCCGATGCCCGGGAAATGCTTGAGCGAGCACCAGATGCCGACCTGATTGTAGCCGGCTACGGCCTGATGGGCGAAACTGGTGACGACGGCCGGGTCGATGCTGTACGACCGTTCGGCCTGGGAACCGAGGTCGACGACAGGCGCGAAGTTGACATTGATTCCTAATTTCTTCAATTCACTGCCCGTCGTGACGGCCCACTGCTTGGCCTGTTCCGGCTGGCCGCTCTGGCCGATGGCCTGTTCCGACGGCACGGGCGGGAAGGCCTTGCGCATGCGCAGGACTTGTCCGCCTTCCTGGTCGAGGGCAATGAAAGGCATGACGCCGCTCTTCTTGCGGACCGTCGTGTCTATTTTTTTGGTCAGATTCTGGACCTGCTGGGGCGTATCCATGTTGCGGTCGAATAAGATGACGTTGCCGGCATGGCAGTATTCCAGCTGGCGCTGGGCCTGGTCATCGATGGTCGTGCCGGCGATGCCGATCATCATCAGCTGGCCGATTTTTTCTTCCGGCGTCATCTTCTTGACGAGCCGCGCCGCTTCATCTTCCTGGACGTTCTGCTGCCCCGGCGTCTTACCAGGGGCGGCAGCCGGCGAGCGGTCCCAGAAGAACCAGGCGCCGACGGCGATGAGGATGAGGACGGCAAGGGCCAGGAAGATGCCGCTCTTCGTATTAGGCTTCTTCATTGTATGCCAGCTCCCCGGCGATGACCGTCTGTTTTACATGGAAATCATTGCTGTCCAGGACGACGATGTCCGCCTGCTTCCCTTCTTCCAGAGACCCGATGCGGTCGTAGACGCCCAGGTCTTTGGCTGGGTTGACCGTGGCCATGGCGACGACATCGGGGATGGATGCGCCGGAATTGATGATGAAATTCAGGACTACTTCGTTCATCGGTGCAATGCTGGCCGCCAGGGTACCGTCGGCGAGGCGGGCTTCGCCGTTCTTGACGAAGACTTTCTGGCCGCCCAGGCTCGATTCGCCGTCGCCCTGCAGGCAGGCGCGCAGGGAATCGGTAACCAGGATCAGGCCGTCGCGCCCTTTCAGCTGATACGCCAGTTTCTGCGCGGCCGGATGAACGTGCAGGTTGTCGCAGATCAGTTCGCAGCGGGCGTTCTTCTGGAGCAGGGCCGCGCCGACGACGCCGGGCTTGCGGTGATGGAAGGGCGTCATGGCGTTGAAGAGGTGCGTCACATGGCAGCTGTCGAGGCCGTCCATGCATGCTTTGGCCTGGTCAAAGTCGGCTGCCGTATGGCCGAGAGAGACGATGATGCCGTGGTCCTGGCAGTCCTTGAGGAACGTTTTGTTCTTCAAGGTTTCCGGCGCCAGGGTAATGATCTTGATGACGTCCGCATAGGGTTCGAGCCAGGAAAAATCAGCGCTCTGGATATTTTCTTCGGCCTGGGAGCCTTTATACACAGGGCTGATGAAAGGTCCTTCCATATGGGCACCGAGGACCTGGGCCCCGCCCTGAGGTTCCGCCTTCGCCTGGCGGATGCGCTGCAGGGCCCTTTCGATGTGGCTCCGTTCCATAGTCATCGTCGTCGGCACGAAGGACGTGACGCCCGTCGCCGGCAGGGCCTGCTGCATCGTCTTCAGCGCCTGGTCATCGTCGTCCATCGTGTCCGCACCGGCACAGCCGTGGATGTGTTCGTTGATGAAGCCCGGCACGACGAAGCCGCCGTTGGCGTCGATGAATTCCGAGCACATGCCGGCCCGGAACTGCTTGCGCGGCACGATGCGCCAGATGTCCTTTTCATACATGATGACGTGTCCGTTAATGATTTCGTTCGGCAGGACAATGAGTCCGTCGATGATAGCTTTCATGATAAATTCCTCCTAAATCGTATTCACAATTCTCAGTATACCACAAACCAAAGGCCTGTGGAAATTGTGGATAAGTAAAGTGGATAAGTTGTGCATATCCCCTGAAAATGGCTTTTTTATGCTTTGTACAGCTGTGCATACCTTTCCACAATGTATCCACAGATTGTGCATAATTTGTCCGCATGAGTTATCCACATTTTCGCAGGATTTGTACACATTCTTTGATCCATTTGTTCGCCCATGAATGTTCGCACAGTTATGCCGTTATTCGTCTCTTTTTCACTGGAAACGCACATCTACCCATGTAAGTTATCCACATTTTCACACAAGTGGCAAAAAAATTGTGCACTGGAAAAATCGGCTTAACCGTGCGCTTTATAAAAAAATATCCACATTTCTGTCACTGTTGTACACAGAAAATGTGGATATATTGTGTATAAGTGAAATGCTTCAATCGACGGGGCGGCTCCAGTCGATGTGGATACCCGTCGTCCGCCAGATATAGCAGAGGGCGAGCTTCAAATTTTCCAGGCTCGACGTCGGCACGGCACTGATTGTCTTGTACTGCGATAAATCGGTGTATTGATGAAGTACTTTTTCTGTCGTCAAATAGTCGCGGCAGCGCTTGTCCATGACGTCGTCATTGAGGTGGACTCCCAGTTCCTTCGTTTCTGTATTGTATTCGATGTACCCGTTGTTATTGTCACCCGTATGGGCGGCTACTTTAAAAATTGCCATAATGAAAACTCCTTCTATGTGTCTTTTTCATGGGACATTTCCCAAAGGAAGCCCTTCATGATCGCTGTCCGGCCAAAGCGCTTCTGCAGTTTGTCGATGGCTTCCGTCACTTTGGCTTTCGTCTCTTCATCTTCTGAGAACAAATCGCCCTGGACCTGATAGGCCTGGAGCTGACTGACCGTCAGGCCGAGGAGGCGGATTGGTTTCTGGCTGCGGCATTTATTGTAGAGGCGTTTGGCCGCAAAATAAAGCTGTTCTTCCGAACAGGTCCCCATGCTGTTCAATGTCAGGGAACGCGTAATCGTCTTGAAGGACGCATAGCGCACCTTGATGGTAATCGTCCGCCCCATGAGGCGGTTCTGGCGCAGGCGCCAGGACACTTCATTGGCCAGGAGGCGGAACTGTTCGTCCACTTCGGCGTCGCGCGTCAAATCGTGATTGTACGTGTGCTCGTTGCCGACAGACTGGGGCCGGCGCCGTACCTCAAGGGGCCGCTTGTCGATTCCCAGGGAGAGGTGATAGATACGCCGCGCCTGATTGCCGACGATGGGCTGCAGGGCCTCAGGACCGGCGGCGGCGATATCACCGATAGTCCGGTAGCCCGCCTTCTGCAGCGCTTCTTCCGTCACTTTGCCGACGCCCCAGAGGCGGCTCAGGGGCAGGGGCGCCAAAATCTGCTGCTCCGTGCCGTAGGGAATCCAGACCAGTCCGTCAGGCTTGCGCAGGTCCGAGGCGAGCTTGGCCAGGAACTTATTCGGTGCAATGCCCGCCGAGGCGATAAGGCCCGTCGTACGCTGAATTTCTTCCTTCACGGCCCGGCCTATGTCGACGATGTCTGGATAATGCCGCTCCATGCCGGAGACGTCGAGGAAGGCTTCATCCAGGGCCAGGGGCTCGATATACGGCGAATAATGGGTCAGGATCAGGCGGATCTGATGGGAAATGCGCCGGTAATGGGCCATGCGCACAGGCAGGAAGACGCCGTTCGGACAGAGCCGGCGGGCCAATTTCATGCTCATCGCCGAGTGGACGCCGTAGCGCCGCGCTTCATACGACGCCGTGGCCACGACGCCCCGTTCCATGAGGCCGCCGACGATGACGGGCAGACCCTTGAGAGCCGGATTGTCCCGCTGCTCGATGGACGCGTAAAAGGCATCCATATCGACATGCATGATCCAGCGACGTGCCATAACCTCTCCTCCCTTCCATATCTATCATTATACAACGATTCGAGCCTGTAAATATAGAGTATTGTCTTGATTTGTATAAAATATTGTCATGGTGATGAAAATTAGTGAAATTACAAATCGTTTTTGGATTTTCATTTCGTAATATGGTAAACTATAAGAATACTAAAGAGAGGTGACATCATATACTATGGATTTATTCCAATTGACATACTTCATCGAAGTTGCCCATAAAAAAAGCTTCACCAAAGCCTCAAAATCGCTGCACATCAGCCAGCCTTCCATCAGCAAGGGCATCAAGGCCCTGGAAGAACACTGGGGCGTCCAGTTATTCGACCGCAAGGGGAAAAATGTAGAACTCACGGAAACGGGTGCCTATTTGCTGCCTAAAATCGAAGAACTCATCAAAGGCTTCACCCAGCTGAATGAAGAAATGGAATCGCCGCAGCTGCTCAACGCCGGCAAACTGTCCGTCGGTGTGCCGCCGATGATCGGCTCATCGGTCATCGCGCCGTTCATTGCCCACTTCATCAACAAATACCCGAAAATTGAGCTGGAGATGAAGGAAGTCGGTTCGCAAGACGTCGTCTCTGCCATCGATGACGGCCTGATCCAGGTCGGTTTCGTCGCCCTGCCGATTACGACGGAAATCCCTTATGAATTCTTCATCTTCCACGAAGAACCTCTCGACGTCGTCCTCTGGCCGGACCACCCCCTGGCTTCCCAGCCGTCGCTGACCCTCTCGGACATCAAGGACGAAACGTTCGTCTTCTATCCGAGCGGCTTCTCCCTGAATCCGTACCTGCGCTCGGCCTTCCAGGAAATCATGGCTCATCCGAAAATCGTCTGCCGCTCCAGCAACTGGGACTTTTTGGCCCAGATGGTCGCCGGCCGCCTCGGGATTTCCCTCATGCCGCACACCATCTGCCAGCGCATCTCGCCGGACCTGGCCGTTTCGGTCCCCCTCGCCCAGCCGCACCTGTACTGGACGCTGGCCCTGATCTGGAAGAGCAAGGGCTATTTGTCGCACCCGTCCCGGACCTGGGTCCAGTCATTCAAAGAATATTTCAAGGATGCCAATGCGGCCATCCAGAACAGCGCATCGGCACACCCTTATCTTGCAGAGGAAGTAGATGATGAAAATGCCTAAGGAAACCTTTTCGGCAGCAGAAAAAGAAGAAATTTTTTCACATCAGCGGGATAACGGTCCCTTCAGTGCCATCGCCACGGAAACAGCCTGTCTCAACTACCTGGACCGCCTGAACCGCGTCTTCCGCGATCCCCTGGCCAAAGCCGCAGACCGCCGGGCCGCCCTGAAGAAAGGCCTCTCCCTGGAAGAAACACTCTTTAACGATATCCGCCGGGAAACGCCGCTCAGCTATTTTGATATCGATTTCCGCGAAGAAACGAAGAACTACATCCGCCTGCGGGAAATCTACCTCGACGCCGTGAATTTCACCTTCAAGCGCCACCGCTTCCGCTTCGTCCTCGACCTCCTGCGCCTCTACAGCGATGACCCGTGCCAGATTCTGCCGGAACGGGACATCTTCAAGGAAAAATGGGAACATACCCTGCTCTACGACTACCTGCTCCTCGACATGGGCCAGAAGAACACCGAAGACATCGGCCGCGAAGCCGTCTCCAACGGCTACCACGAATGTGACTACACCCTGGAAATCGAAGAAGTCTGGAAGCAGCCAATGAAAGCCGTACCGCGCGCCTACTTCCGCTTCGTCAAGGCAGCCCTTCCCTACAGCAACGGCGCCCGCGCCATCGTCCGCTGGATGGCCGACCACAAAGAAGAACTCGCCCCGGCCCTCTGGGTCGTCGACACCAAAGAAATCGAAGCACTGCGCCAAAAAGGCGACGTAGAAGTAAACGACAAAGACGTGGCTGACGTAGAAGCGACATTCGTGCATTAAAAATGCGTTTGCCGTGGTTCGTCGCTTAATGCGACAGCCCCTTTTTTCACATGACGCGCTTAGCGCCGATGTAGCGGGCGGACCAGTAGCTGCTGTCCATGTCGGCGATGCTGACGCCGTCGCTGGAAGCGTTGATGAACTGGTGGTTGCCGACGTAGATGCCGACGTGAGAGATACCCGAATCATAGGTCGAGAAAAAGACAAGATCTCCCGGGCGCAGGTTGGCCATGGAAACGGAATAGCCGACGCCGTACTGGGATTCTGCATCGCGCGGCAGGTCGATGCCGGCTTCAGAATAGACGTAGCGCGTAAAGCCCGAGCAGTCGAAACCCGATGGCGTCGAGCCGCCGAAGACGTAGGGCACGCCGATATAGCGGTTGGCAATGCTGAGGATGGCGCTGGCAGCCGGGCTGTCGACGCGGGCCACACCGTTATAGCCGCCGTTGCCGAAGCGGGG
>URLP01000070.1 GCA_900548635.1 uncultured Megasphaera sp. | reverse complement strand
CCCGGCCGCTGCCATTTTTTCCACACAATATACAACGCTCCTTATTTTGCTAATCCGTTTTCTTTCATCCACTGTTCCATGGCATTGGCAACGTCCCGGTTATTCAGGTCGGCCATCATGAAATGGGTATTGCCTTTGATGCCAATATCGGGCAGACTGATAACCTGAACATGACCGCCATACTTATTCATGACGGCTTCCCACTTCTTGGCCAGATTCCAGCGAACGCGCCAGTTATCTTCACCCCAGTTAGCGACGGGGGTATCCCCTTTCGGGATATTGTCACCAAAGTAAACGACGATAGGAATCTTTGTAAGCTTCATGAAATCATCCATGGAAACAGCTGTCCCTTTGGCCGGGAAAGGACTCGTCGTCTTTTCGACAGGCGGTACTTCTCCTTCCGGGAAGGGGAAGGTCCCCGGTTCCAGCGCGATGACGCCTTTGACATGATTCGAAGCCATAGCCGTCCCCCAGCCCGGACCGCCGCCGGCAGAATGCGTAACCAGGACACCGTCACCGGCTTTTTCGAAAACAGCGGTCATGGCATCGACGACGACTTTCTGGTCAAAGGCGCCCGTATCCGGCGTCATGGCGCGGAAGAACTGATCCTGCGAAGCCGCATCTTTCGGAACGGCCGCATTGTCATAGTAACCGGGCCACTGGCCGATGCGGAAGTTATTGAACCAGAGCTGGTCGTCCGGACGAGCAGAGATGGTCGTTGCTACAGTCGAGCGACCTGCCCGGCCGCGGCGCGGTTCATCGACGAGATAGGTCTTGTAGCCTTTTTCCAGGAAAATATTCTGGAAGCCGTCGCGGCCGTCCGGCGTTGTTTCCCAGGTCTTGGCCGACTGGCCGTAGCCGTGCAGGAAGACCATGCTGTTATGATGAGCATTCTTCGGTTTCTGATAAAAGATATAGGCATGGTCGCCGTGCAGCGTTTCGCCGGCATTGTTCGTCGGTTCCGTCGTCCCTTTGTAGGTCCCCGGCGCTGTGACGACCGTACCGCCGGCCAGGAAGCTCCCCTGGTCGACGATGGTCACGGGTTTCATGGCAAAGGCCGAACCGGTCAGTACGGTAGCCGCAAAAAGTGCAGCCGCTATTTTCGGTAACTTCATGATGACTCCTCCTTAGTGAATGAAATTCGTAAAAACAGCTTCTTCCCGTTCCGGCAGAGCGACGCCGGCTTTGCGTGCCGCTTCCCGGCAGCGGAGGAAATAGGCCATATTGCGGCCGAGGACGCGCATCGTATACATCCCTTCCTTATCCTCAAGGACCTCGGACGGTACGGCACCGTGTACTTCATTCCAATAGCGGGACGAAATGACAGGCATTTCCTGAAGCGTAAAATATTTATTCATCTGGTCAAAGGACACAGTCGTCCCGGCACGGCGGGCAGAAATAACAGCAGCTACTGGTTTCAGATAAAAAGCTTTATTGTCGTTGCCGTTGAGTTCAGAATAAAAGACGCGGTCCATGAAAGAGGCCATGTTCCCGGCCAACGAGGCATAATGGACGGGCGAACCGAAGATGAATCCGTCGGCAGTCAGGGCCTTTTCCCGGAATTCATTGACCACATCCTTAAAGACGCAGCGCCCGATTTCACGGCATTTATGGCAGGCGATGCAGCCGCTGACGGCTTTCTTGCCGATCCAGAAAAATTCTGTTTCAATGCCTTCTTTTTCCAGTGTCCGTGCCACTTCCTGCAGTGCCGTATAAGTGCATCCCTTTTCATTGGGAGAACCGTTGACCAATAAAACTTTCATGCGTGTCATATCCTTTCTTTGACGCTTATTTTTCCTTACAGCTATACTATAGTTTACGGTAGCAGCTACCGGTCAAGCATTTTCTTCAAAAAAAATAAAGGACGCGCAATGCATTTATACGGTTTTCCGTACTTAAAGCATAAGCGCTTTACGCGTCCTTTGTCAACAGATGATTTTCTATTATTCATCGACTTTTTTGACAGCATGTGTAAAAAACAGTTTCACGATCTGATCGGCTGTCAAAATTTTATTCGTCGCATAGCAAACAGTGAGATCAATTTCCCGCTGCGTAAAGGGAACTTCATTATCTAATCGAGCCTTCAGTTCCTGCGGAGAAATCCCCAAGAACTGTGCGAACTGTGCTTGTGACTGAAAATGCTTGGCAATGAAGCAATGCAGCAGGCGATAATCAAAAGTAAAAGGCAAAATGTCATCTCCTCTTTTCAGTAGTAACTACCGATTTTTTATAAAGCAAGCAGTAATGCCATTTGTTGTTTCCGGTAGCAGCTACTTATTTTTTATTTGTTCTTGTTCCTCTCCCTATTTCTCTTTATAATGGATTCATAAAATATCCGCCAAAGGAGCAGTACTATGAATCGAAAACTGATACAACGCATACGGCAGGGCATGGCTGAAAAAAAGATGAGCCAGGCTGATTTAGCCAGGAGTGCCGGCATCCGGCCTTCTTCTTTATCAGACTACCTTACCGGCAAATACAGTCCCAAACACGATAAAATCGAGCGCATTGCCGCGACGTTGCAGGTCAGTCCCGACTGGCTCCTCGGCAGCTCCGCCGCATTTTCCATTACAGCGGACGAAAGGCTCTTGCTGGAACAGTTCCGGCAGCTGCCGCCGCAGGATCAGGAAAAATTCCGTCAGTTCCTGCGCAGGCGTCTCAAAAAAACTTGAAATCAGCCTAACCCGGTCGCCATTGCCACCAGGGGCATGGTCACGACGGCTGCGGCTGTCGTAACGGCGATACCCTGTACGGAAACGGGATAGGCTTCTTTATTATAAATGGCTGCCAGGAGCGGAATGACGTTGCCAGACGGTGTCGCCAGAGCGGCCATGCAGGTAGCCAGTAAATACGTGTTATGCACGAACTGACCGAGAAGCAGGGTGATGCCGATGGGGATGACCAGCATCTTGATGACGGTAAAAGCAATCATCCTGCGGTCGATGAGACCTTTCCAATCCGTATCCATGAGGAAGAAACCGAGGAGCATCATCGCCAGCGGCGCCGTCATGCTGCCGACCATACTGATGGACTGTGCCAGGACGTACGGGAGCTGGATATTCGCCAGATAGAGGACGATGGAAAGGAAGCAGGCACCCATGCCCGTATTAGCCAGGCTGCGCAGGCGGAACGGCTGCGGATTACTGCCGCCGCCCTTGATGGTCTGAATGACGTACGAGAAGAAGAGCAGATTAAAAGGAATGAGCAGGACCGTCATATAGATGAGGGCATCTTTGCCGTAAATGCCGTCAATCATAGGGACGCCCATGAAGCCGATGTTGGTAAAGACGACCATGACATTGACGATACCGCGCTGGGCTTTCGGATAGCGCAGGATACGCGGCAGAAGCTGAGCACAAATCATGAGCAGGGCCAGCATGGCCACGATGACACCGAAGGCGTAGGCTAATTCCGTACCTTCGATGTGCGGGCCCTTGCCGGTCACGCCGGAGAGGATGATCGCCGGATAGGCGATATTGACGACCAGCTTGGTGATCTGCGGCTGGTTTTCCGGCGTCAGGATCTTATAATGACGCGCCAGGGCACCGACGACCATGAGCAGCACAAAAATAATCATTTGTTGTAAGACTAACATGATATATTCTTTCCCTTACCAGGCTTCGTTAAAGATATCGAGGATTTCCGCCCCATCGAGATGTTTATAACTGCCCGGCGAAGCGACGCAGGTAGCGGCGATCTGCGGCAGCAATGCTTTCTGTGCTTCCGTCATCCCTAATTCACGCAGGGTCGTCGGCAGGCCGATTTCTTTAACGAAAGCGACGAGTGCTTCAACACCGTCATTGGCCAGTTCTGCCAGGGTTTTGCCATCTTTTTCGATGCCCCAGACTTCCGTAGCGAAACGGGCGAATTTCACGGCGCCGGCAACCTTGATATGGCGATAATAGATCGGCAGGAGGACGGCCAGGCCGCAGCCGTGGTTGCAGTCCGTGAAGGCACCCAGGGCATGTTCCAGGATATGGCCCTGGAAATCGCCTTTCTTGCCTAACTTGAGGATGCGGTTCTCTGCCATCGTCGAAGCCCAGACCAGATTGCTGCGGGCCTGATAATCTTCCGGATCCTGGATGGCCCGGCGCAGGTTGCGGATAGTGCTCTTCATCAGGGCTTCATTGATGCTGTCTGAAACATTGTCTTCATCGGGTGCACTGAAATAGGTTTCCATCATGTGCGTCAGGGAATCGAAGGCCCCGGAAATCATCTGTTTCTGCGGTACGGAATAGGTGTAGAGGGGATCGAGCAGCGCGAAACGGGCATTGAGCTGCGGATAATCGCGGCCTGTCTTGGCTTTCAAATCTTCATTGGTGATGACGGCGCCGCCGTTCATTTCACTGCCCGTGCCGGACGTCGTCATGATGATGCCAAGCGGGATGGTCGGGAAATCGATGGTACCGCCTTTGGCCCAGAAGTCAGCCCAAACATCGCCCTCATAGACAGCGGCCAGGGCCACGGCTTTGCAGCAGTCCATGACGGAACCGCCGCCGACGGCCAGAATCAGATCGGCCTGATGATTCCGGGCCAGCGTTGCGCCTTCGAGGACTTTTTTGTACGTCGGATTGGCCATGATGCCCGGGAATTCCGTCACTGTCTTGCCGGCTTTTTTCAGGATGCCCATCACTTCATCATAAATGCCGTTTTTTTTGATAGAGCCGCCGCCGTAGGCTAACAGTACGTTGGAACCGTACTGCTGCAGCAGGGTCGGCAAATACTGGGCGACGCATTTCTTGCCAAAGTAGGCTTTCGTGCTGTTTTCAAAAACGAAGTTTTCCATGCTCTTTTCTCCCCTTTCTTATGCCTTATGCCCGTGCAGCCTGATAATCACCGTTTTCCGAATAGCCGACATGACCGATGGAATGATCCGTTTCCTGCGGTACATCTGTGTTGACGACGGCCGTGTAATCGCCATTTTCGGAATAGCCCTGCGGGTCGGCCTGCGCCGTCGGTACGATATCGGTATTGACTACCGCTTCATAGTCACCGTTTTCCGAATAACCGCCGGCCGGAGCAGCGGCAAAGGCCGAAGCGCCAACCGTCATCATTGCTGTAAAAATCATAGCCATTACTTTTTTCTTCATGTTTTTCATTGTAAAGATCTCCTTTTTGATACTGTTATATAAACTAGAATTAGGTTACTGTTTTGTACCTCGTTCCTTGGTACATGAGTATGGTATCATCCGGTATTTACTACCGGTCAAGCCTTTTTTTCAACTTTTTTCAAGTTTTTTTAAGCCCTTTTCAGCAAAAAAGGATTGCCCACGGCGGTTTCGTTTCCGTCATAAGCAATCCTCTTTTATTTAAAGCTTTACACGTTACACGCTTACAGATTTTTCCCGAAAAATTCTTCGAATTTTGCCAATTCTTGTTTCACGAAATCAGGCTGCCAGTACGTCTTGATATGGCTGGCACCCGGGATCAGGTACAATTCCTTGTCCTTGGCATTGACAGCCTTCTTGAAGGCATCTTCTGTCATGTACAGGGTATCTGCGGCACTGCCGGCTACCATGAGGAGCGGCTGATTGATCAAATCCATATGGTCTTCCACATCAAAGGCCATCAGTTTCAGGAACGATTCCTTCGTGTAGCTGCCCGTAGCCCGGGACGAACGGTAAGATAAGCCGTAGTAATCGATGCCGTCCTTGTAGATGCCTTCCGGCTGGGCTTCCATGATTTTCCGCAGTTCATTGTCATCTTTGTGAGGCGGCAGGAAGCCTACGTATTCCACGTTGCCCTTCAGTTCTTCATTGCGGGCTTCAGATGCATCGGCCAGACGCTGCTGGATGGTAGCAATCTGTTTGTCCTGGAAACCGTTGCGGCGTACGCGGCCGGAGTTGAACATGGACAAGGCGGCAACGGCTTTGATGCGCTTATCCGTCTGGCTGGCAGCCAGGGTATAGCCACCGCCGCCGCAGATGCCCAGGGAGCCGATGCGGTTATGGTCGACTTTCGGCATCATTTCCAGATAGTCCACCATACCGCTGATGTCGTTGATCCGGTTGGAAGGGTAATCGCGCAGGCGTGGCGTACCCGTGCTGGCACCCTGATAGCTGGCGTCGGCCGCGATGGTGATATAGCCTGCTTCGGCCAGTTTCTGAGCAAAGAGACCCGCTACCTGTTCTTTATCGCCGCCGTTCGGATGTGCTACGGTAATGGCTGGATAGAGTTTCGGGCTCTTTTCATCATAGTCGGCCGGCAGATAGACATTGGCAGCGACCGTGATACCGTTCAGGTCATAATGGACCGGGCGGATGTTTACCTGTCCTTTGACATTTTTCGTAATCGCACCGTCATAGACCAGGCCAAAAGGATTGCTCTTTTCTTTGGCGCTGGGCACGCCCTGTGTATAGGCACTTGCCGGGGTGTTCTTCGCAGCAGCCGTCGGTGCCGCTGCCAGACTGGCAGAGGTAACCCCCAGGGACATAACCATCAGAGCCATGAGGACTAACTTCTTCTTGGAAATCATACGACATCTCTCCTTCTTAAACACACACTTATTCTGCAGCTGTTGCTTTATTGACGCAGGCCATGGCTTCCAGTGTCTTGGGATAGCCGACGAAAGGCAGTACCGCCGTAAAAGCCTGGACGATGGTTTCCCGGTCGTTGCCGACTTTCAGGCTGCCTTTGATATGGCCCGTCAATTCTTCATTGACGCCGCCCGTCGCATCGAGGGAAACGATGTTGATCAATTCGCGCATCTTATAGTCCAGTGTGCCGCGGGTATAGAAATCGCCGAAGCAGTCGGCTGCCAGGTCGACCTGGATATGCATCTGATCGTCCGGAGAATTTTTCCGGTTGTTGCGGATATAATCGCCAAAGATGCCGAGCTGTATGTCAGAGCCTTTTTCTAACCTGTTTTCTTCGGTAACTGTACCCTGATCGGCCAGGGGCAGTTCGATACCCCGTTTCGTGAAGACACTGTTGGCATGGTTCAGCGCTTCGTAGACATTGCCGAAGCCGATGTACGGGGCCAGCTGATACAGCGTTTCCCGGACTTCCAGAGGCGTAGCGCCTACATTCAGGGCCATGTCTACATGGGTTGCCAGCATCTTGTAATTTTCCTTGGTCGCCAAAGCGGCAATGCTCAGGAGCTGACGCTGTACTTCCGTCAGTTTCGGCGTCTGACGGACGATGTCGCCATAGGTGAAGCGTTTAAAAATTGCCGTCAGTTCCGGGTCTTCCCCCATTTCCTGGCTGACCTTGCCCCCATTCAGGACAGCAAAGGCCGCATCACTTTCTTTGACCCGGTCCGCCGACTGGGCGGCAATCCGGTTAAATAATTCATCACTTGCCATGCTGTTCTCTCCTCCTCGCAATTATTTTCTTATTTATTGACCGGTGCACCGCCGAAGACGTCGCTCATTTCCATATGATCCAGGGCATCGTCAATGGCTTTGACTTCATCCTGGGACAGTTCGACGTCACGGGCACCGAGGTTTTCTTTCAAACGGCTGGCCTTCTTCGAGCCCGGGATTGGAACGATCCAGGGTTTCTTATCGATCATCCAGGCCAGGGAAATCTGACCGGGTGTCGCCTGCTTTTCTTCGGCGATTTTCTGGATGAGTGCAAGGAGATCTTTATTCTTGTCCATGCCTTCTTCCGTGAACTGCGGCATGACGCTGCGGTTATCATCGCCGCGGGCGAATTTCTTGAGATCTGCTTTCGTGTAGGCATTCGTCAAAAGGCCGTTGGCCAGCGGCGAATACGCGACGAGGCCGATATTCAGTTCTTCCAGTGTCGGGAAGAGGTCTTCCGTGGAACGGTACATCATGGAATAGCGGTTTTCAATGGCCGTCAGCGGGAAAACAGCATGGGCTTTGCGGATCGTCGCTTCATCGACGGCAGACAGGCCCCAGTGGAGGATTTTGCCTTCCTGATAAAGTTCTTTCATCGTCGTTGCCACTTCTTCGATAGGAACCTTCGGATCGACGCGGTGCAGATAATAGAGATCGATATGGTCTGTCTGCAGGCGTTTCAGGGAATCTTCCAGGGATTTCTTGATGACGTCCGGATGGGCATCGGTCAGGACACGTTTATTCGTCGACGGATCGGACCAGTCGAATTCGACGCCGCATTTCGTCGCCAGGACGATTTTATCGCGGTACGGTTTCAGTGCTTCGCCCAAGAGTTCTTCGTTGTCGTGCGGCGCATCTTCCGTGCCATAGAGCGGTGCCGTATCAAAAAAGGTATAGCCCATATCGACGGCCTGGGCAATCAGGTCCACACTGTACTTCCGGTCCGGGCGTTCACCGTAGGAACGCGACAGACCCATGCAGCCCATACCGACTGCCGATACTTTCAAATCTTTGCCAAGTGTTCGGTAATCCATGTTTGTTTACCTCTCTTTAATTAAAATATTCACAGCGTGTTGATTTTTGCCAGTTCTTCTTTGCGTTCTTCCATGAGAGCCGCCGCCTTACGTACGACTGCAGCCCGCTGTGCAAAGGAAGTCCGGGACCAGGTCTAAAAGGCCTGGTCGCTCTGCTGTAATTTTTTTTCTAATTCATCATCACTCACGTAATCAAAAGAAGCGAAGACTTCTCTTGTATACGGATTTTTTGATTGATAAGCCATATATTGATATCTCCTTTAGTCTTAACAACACCTTGTTTCTTGGTACATGAGTATGGTATCATCCGGTATTTACTACCGGTCAAGGCCTTTTTTCAACTTTTTAAAAAAAAGATTGCACACGAAGGCTTCTGCCATCATGCACAATCTTTTTTCTCATTCATAGCTATTCCGGGAAATCAGCCTGACGGCTGAGGTCGGCCCACTGGTCGATTTCCTGCAGGCGTTCCTGGAACGTTGTTTTGATGTAGTCTACAGCGCTGGCTCCCAGGACCAGATATTCCGGATAGTCTTTCCTTGCAATGATATCGACGATAATTTTCGCAGCCCGGTCAGGGTCGCCCTTTTCATCATGCGTAATATTCAGATTGGCCTTACGGAATTTCCAGGCCGTCGGCGCATAGTCTTCGATTTTCATCGCGCTGTCCGTCACGGCATCCTGGAAGCCTGTGCGGAAGGGGCCCGGTTCTACGACCATGACTTTGATTCCCAGGGGCTGCAGTTCCCGGCGAAGGGAAGAGCTCATCCCTTCCAGTCCGGCTTTGGCGGAGGCGTAAAAGCCGG
>URLP01000069.1 GCA_900548635.1 uncultured Megasphaera sp. | reverse complement strand
CGGGTTCTTGAGGATGGCCCGGGCAATGGCGATGCGCTGGCGCTGGCCGCCGGACAGGGAATTGCCGCGGTCGCCGACGTTGGCTTCGTAGCCGCCGGGCAGGTCCATGATGAAGTTATGGGCGTTGGCCGCTTTGGCCGCAGCGACGACTTCTTCGTCCGTCGCATCGAGGCGGCCGTAGAGGATATTTTCCCGAATCGTCGCGTTGAAGAGCATCGTTTCCTGCGGCACCAGGCCGATCTGCTGGCGCAGGGACGAGAAGGTCACATCGCGGACGTCGATGCCGTCGATGGTCAGGCTGCCGGCCGTGACGTCGTAGAAACGGGGCAGCAGGTTGGCAACGGTCGACTTGCCGGCACCGCTCGGGCCGACGAGGGCGACGACTTCGCCCGGTTCGACTTTCAAGTTGAAATCGATGAGGGCCGGATGCTCTTCGTCGTAAGCAAAGTCAACATGCTTGAATTCGACTTCCCCTTTGACCTGCGGCAGGGTGATGGCGTCCGGTTTTTCCTTGACGTCCGGTTCCGTGTCGATTGTTTCAAAGACGCGGTCTGCCGAAGCCAGGGATTTCTGGATATCGCCGTAGATTTCACTGATGCGGCGCACCGGATTGGCCAGGTTGATAGCGTAAATGAGGAAGGCGATGAGGGCGCCGGCCGTCATTTCACCATCGATGACGCTCATGCCGCCATACCAGATGATGCCCGTCACGGCGATGGCCGCGAAGAACTGGATGAACGGCGTCAGGAGGGCCGTCAATTTCGTCGTCGTCATGAGGGCCCAGAAGTTGCGGTCGTTCTGGACCATAAAGCGGCGGATTTCAAAGTCTTCCCGGTTGAAGGAGCGGATAATGCGGATTCCGGAGATGGCCTCTTCCAGGAGAGACGTAATGTCCGCCATCTTGCCCTGGACGTTGTGGCCGGCCTTACGCAGGCGGGAGCCGAAGAAATTGATTGTAAAGACGACGAGGGGCACGATGATCAGCGTCAAGAGAGTCAGTTTCCAATAGAGCTTGAGCATGGAAGCCAGGGAACCGACGAGGATGACCGCTTCTTCGACGAAGGAAATAAGGTTGCCTGCAATGGCCGTCTGCAGCGATGTGACGTCATTGGTCAGGTTGCTCATGATGTTGCCCGTCTTATGCTTGTCGAAATAGGACAGGGACAATTTCTGCAGGTGGCGGTACAAGGTTTCGCGGATGTCGTTGACGATCTTCTGGCCGACGTAGCTCATGAGGTACTTCTGGCCGAAGTAGAAGAAGCCGCGCAGCAGGAAGAGGACGAGGATGCCGATGACGATTAGGTTCAGCGTGTAGATATCCTTATTGGCCAGGACCTTATCGATGACGTCCTTGATCAGCCACGGGACGACGACGTTGCTCGCACCAGACATGGCCATGCAGACGATAGCCACGGCAAGCCGCATCTTGTACGGCTTGATAAACATTAATAATCTTTTATAACTTTGCCAACTATTGTATTGCTTCATGGGCACCTCTTTCTCTTGCAAAATCTAAGATAGCCCTGGCCGTACGCATGACTGCGCCCGGTTCCCCCAGGGTACGGCGCACGGCGGCCAGGGATTCGTGCATTTCTTCGCGGCGCTTCTTGTCGCAGATCATGGGCACGACGGCAGAAGCGATATTTTCTGGCGTCACGTCATCTTCCCACAGTTCCGGGATGACCCGATGACCCATGATGATGTTCGGCAGGCCGATGCTGTCGATATGGACGAGGACTTTGGAAAGCCAATACGTCAGGCGGTTGACGCGGTAGATGAGGAGCGTCGGCAGACCCATGAGGGCCGTTTCCAGCGTCGCTGTCCCGGAAGCGGCAATAGCGGCCGTACTGAGGTTCATCATATCGTAGACGCCTTCTTCACCGATTGTGACTTCGACGCCGGAGGAGTCGATGATGCCTTCTAAGAGACCTTCGTCAATGGTCGAAGCCCGGGGCAGGATAAACTGGATGTCGCCGGCGTCCCTGCGGATGAGTTTCGCTGCTTCCAGCATGCACGGCAGGAGGCTCTTCACTTCCTGCAGGCGGCTGCCCGGCATGAGGAGGACCGTCTTCTTCCGCTCATCCAGGCTGAAATGCGCACAGGCCTCGCGTCGGCTCATGGTCGCTTTGACCGTATCGACCAGGGGATGACCGGCATAGATGACGTTCGTCCCCATTTCTTTATACATCTTCGCTTCAAAAGGAAAGAGGGAAATGGCCAGGTCCGTGTACTTGGCGATGCTCTTGCCGCGGCTCTTATGCCAGGCCCAGATCGTCGGCAGGATGTAGTAGACGACGGGGATGCCCGCCGCTTTGGCTGCTTTTGCCAAGCGCATGTTGAAGCCCGGGTAGTCGATACAGACCAGGACATCCGGTTTTTCTTCCTTCATCTTGTTCACGAGGAAATCACGGAGGCGGAAGAAAAAAGGAATCTTGCGGAGGATTTCGCCGACGCCGATGACGCCGAGGTTCTTCAGATCGTAAACGATATCGACGCCGGCCGCTGCCATCTCCCTGCCGCCCATGCCGAGGAGCTCGACGGACGGGTCAAGTTCCTTCAGGGACCGGGCCAGGTTGGCGCCGTGCAGGTCGCCTGACGCTTCACCGGCGGAAAACATGATTTTCATAGGCACTCCTGTTAAAAATTCTTATCGACGGCACAGATGCAGATGCCGTGGCGGTCGGCCAGGTCGAGGACTTCCTCTTGTTCGACGAAGAGCGTCCGTCCCGCTTCCATGGCCAGGACATTGCACTTGCTTTCAATCATGGAAAGAATCGTTTGCTTGCCTACAGCCGGTACGTCGAAGCGCGGGTCCTGATTGGGCTTGGCCACTTTGACGACGACGGATTTTTCCCGTCCTAAAGCGCCGCCGCGGCGGATGCAGGCATCCGTCCCTTCGATGGCTTCGACAGCCATGACGGCCTTATTTTTGACGACGACGGTCTGGCCGATATCCATACCGCCCATGGCCTTGGCCGTGACGAAGCCGAAGCGGATATCGTCTTCTTCGGCTTCTGTCGGTTTACGGCGCGACAAGACACCGCAGGCCGGCATGAGGGGCTTCAGGTAAAGCGTCTGGTCGACGACTTCCAAATCGTCTTTGGCCAGTTCATCGACGATGGCCAGCATGATCGTATCGTCCTTGCGGTTGCGCAGTTTCGCCAAAAGCTTGATGGCCCGCCAGTCCGGGAATTTCAGTCCTTTGAAGAGGATTTCCTTCGTGACCTTGCCAATCATCGTCACTTTAGCGACGCCGTTCTTCTTCAAAGTCTTGATGACCTTGTCCAGTTTGGCGACGTTGATTTCATAGTATGCATCGGCTTCAGCAGCCAGTTCCGGTTCGACACCGTCGACGACGGCGATGACCACGACTTCATGACCCAGCTGTTTGGCTGCGCGCATAAATTCTACAGGCAGTTTGCCGACACCGGCAAGCAGTCCAACTTTTTCCATAGCAATCATCCTTATTCATAAAGAGAAATATTCATCTTTATATTATAACAAAAAAACAGGTGACCTGTCAGTAAAAAGAGGCTGCCACATGAAGGTTTTTCCTATTCATGCGCAGCCTCTTTTGACGAGCCGTTTGCCGTAGGTCGTTTGTCGTGGGTCGTTTTTTTCGGCAAACGATGAACGCCAAACGAACCACGAAACGGAGCTGTCGCACGTGCAACAGCTCCGTTTCCAGCCATCAGGCTGCTTAGTCTTTCGTCCCTCTGCAGATGCCGCGGTCGGCGTTGCGGAGAAAGCGGAGGAAATGTTCTACTTCTTCATAGCTGTCCAGTTCCTGTTCCATTTCGGCAATGGCCTGACGCAGGTTGAGGCCGGAACGGTAGAGGATACGGAAGGCTTTTTTCAGTTCCCGGCGGACTTCTTCAGGAATCCCGGCCCGCGAAAGGCCGACGCTGTTCAAGCCGATGCAGCGTGCAGGCTGGCCGTCGGCGATAACGAAAGGCGGGATGTCCTGGACGACTTTCGCCAGGCCGCCGATCATGCTGTTGCGGCCGATCTTGACGAACTGATGGACACCGGCGATGCCGCCGATGACGACGCGGTCTTCGACGGTGACGTGGCCGGCAAGACCCGCACAGTTGCTCATGATGACGTGGTTGCCGACGACGCAGTTATGGGCAACGTGGGTGCAGGCCTGGAAGAGGCAGTCGTTGCCGATACGCGTTTCTTCCCCTTCGCCGGTCGCCGTGCTGACCGTGACGAATTCCCGGAATACCGAGCGGTCGCCGATGATCAGGTAGCTCTTTTCACCGTGATACTTCAAATCCTGCGGTTCCGAACCAATGGAGCAGCTGGGGAAGAAGCGGCAGTCCTTGCCGATCGTCGTCCAGCCGTCAATCGTAACGTGGGCCATGATTTCCGTACCGTCACCAATGGTAACGTGGGGCCCGATAACGGCATACGGCCCGATTTTAACACCGGCACCAATTTTTGCCTGCGGGTCTATAATAGCCGTCGGATGTATCATGCTCTGCGGCATGTTATTCGTTTCCTCGGTCATTAAAGTCACTCCTCGCTTCCCTGCCGGTAAGGCAGGGGCTTATTTTCAACATAATCACATATGGTATACATTCGCAGAATCCAAGTCCGGTTTTGCCAGGCAAAATCAGGCTTTTTCCCGCTATAATTCCCTTTATGCTTTAAAATGCGGCCGTTTTAGCCCTTATTTAACATAAAGTAAATTATTTAAATTTTTTCACGCTTATTTCTTCGGGTCCTGACCCGGCATGAGGGCGAAGAGGTATTCCCCTTCGGCACAAAGCGTGTCGCCGACATGGCACTGGGCTTTGACTTTGCCCATGCGGCCTTTAATCTTTTCGATGTCTGCCCGCATGACCAGCTGGTCGCCGGGGATGACGGGATGGCGGAAGCGCAGTTTGTCGATGCCCGTAAAGAACGGGATGAGGCCGCGGTTTTCTTCCGGATAGAGCAGGGCTACGCCGCCGACCTGGGCCATGGCTTCAGCGATGAGGACGCCGGGCATGACCGGTTTTCCCGGGAAATGGCCCTGGAAAAATTGTTCGTCGAAGGTCGCATTCTTGATGCCGATGGCGTATTTCATCGGTTCCAGTTCGATGATGCGGTCCACGAGCAGCATAGGATAGCGATGCGGCAAAATTTCCATAATATCAGTTACTTCCAAAGTCATGAGAATTCCTCCTTAGATCACTGTAATTCTTCAAATATTTTATGAGTCAGCATGTTGTTCAGCTTATGACTCGACTTGACGGCGATGATGTGGCCCCGTACGGGACGGCCGAGCAGTGACAGGTCGCCGATGATGTCGAGGACTTTGTGGCGGACCAGTTCGTCAGCGCAGCGCGGTACGGACAGGCACGACGTCTTGTCGTAGACGACGACGTTTTCCACCGTGCCGCCTTTGCCGAGGCCCAGTTTCTTGAGCATTTCCAATTCTTCCGTAAAAGCAATGGTCCGGGCAAAGGAAATTTCATGGACATAGGATTCTTTCGTAATCGTCGTGTCTAAGAACTGTACGCCCAGCATGGGATGCGGATTGATGGACGTAAAGGTGATGCGGAAGCCATCATAGGGGATGATGGCGATGAATTTATCGTCTTCTTGGACGAGGTGCTGCTTCTTCACGGTCAAGATATGGCGCGGCGCGGGCAGTTCGCGGATGCCTGCTTCTGCGATGAGTTTGACGAAATCCAGGCTGCTGCCGTCCGCCACGGGCGGTTCGACAGAATCCATTTCGACGAAGCAGTTATCCACTTCCATACCGCTCAGGGCCGAGAGCAGATGTTCTACAGTGAAGACTTTGGCACTCCCCTTTTCCAAAGTCGTCGCCCTCATGGTATTGGTGACATTCGTGAGATGAGCTTGTACAGACGGACGTCCTGGTAAATCAGTGCGGATAAAAACAATGCCTGTATCAGCCGGAGCCGGGCGCAGTACCATATGAACTTCATTCGCAGCATGCAGGCCGATACCGTTAAAGGATACATCATGAGCCAGCGTCGTTTGCGCGACTATTGACATAGGCAGGCCCCTCCTTTCCTGTTACGAGTAAAATAGATAATTTTTTTCATACTTATTTATTATACCTTATTTATAGGGTGTATGACAAGAGGACAAGAAAAAAGGGCCCCGACTAATGGCTGTTCCATTAGCACGAGGTCCTTTTTCCTCAATCGCTTATTTCAATAGTTCATAGACAGAGGCGACGACGTCGTTCCAGGTTTCGATCTGGGACTGTTCCCCTATGATCGCTGCCTTGCCGGACTTGCACTGGCGGGCAACGGACTGGGGCGACGTGCCGTTATAAGTGTTACGCTGCTTGACGCAGGTTTCGATATCCAGGTAGTGGTGGATATCTTCCGCAAAGAGCGGGCTCATGGCCTGCAGTTCCTGCAGCGATAACTGCTGTAATACTTTGCCCTGTTCGATGCAGTAGTGGACGGCTTTGCCGACGACAGCGTGGGCTTCGCGGAAGGGCAGGCCCTTCTTGGCCAGGTAGTCGGCCATGTCCGTAGCGTTGGAGAAGTCGCTTTCCAGGACTTCCCGCATGTGCTTGCCATTGACAGTCATCTTGTCAATCATGGCGGCATAGATAGTGAGAGCAAATTTCAAGTTGTCGACGGCATCGAAGAGGCCTTCTTTATCTTCCTGCATGTCCTTGTCGTAGGCCATGGGGATGCCTTTCATCATCGTCAGGACGCCCATCAGGTGGCCGTAGAAGCGGCCCGTCTTGCCGCGCACGAGTTCGCAGATGTCGGGGTTCTTCTTCTGGGGCATGATAGACGAGCCCGTGCAGTGGGAATCGTCGAGTTCGATGAACTTGAATTCCGAACTGGACCAGAGGATGAATTCTTCCGAAAGGCGGCTGAGGTGCATCATGAGGACAGCGGCGAATTCCAGGAAGGCGATGATGTAGTCGCGGTCGCTGACGGCATCGAGGCTGTTGTCATAAAGCCTGCTGAAATGGAGGGTCTTGGCGACGAAGGGCTGATCCAGAGGATAGGTCGTACCGGCCAGAGCGCCGGCGCCAAGAGGCATGATGTCGGCCATATCCCAGGCAAATTTCAAATGCTGGAAGTCACGGGAGAGCATGGAGAAATAGGCCATCAGGTGGTGGCTGAAGAGGATCGGCTGAGCCCGCTGCAGGTGCGTGTAGCCCGGCATGATGACGTCGCTGTATTTTTCGGCTGCCTTGACCAGCGATTCCTGGAGCTTGACCAGGAGCTTGGCAATGGAGGCGATTTCGCGGCGGACATACATGTGCGTGTCGAGAGCGACCTGGTCATTGCGGCTGCGTCCCGTATGGAGGCGCTTGCCGGCTTCGCCGATGGCGTCGGTCAGGCGCTTTTCGATATTCATATGGATGTCTTCGAGTTCGACGGAAAAATCGAACTTGCCGTCTTCGATCTGCTGGAAGATGGCCTTCAGGCCTTTGACGATGGCTTCTTTATCTTCCTGGGAAATGATGCCCTGTTTGGCGAGCATCGTCGCGTGGGCGATGCTGCCGCAGATATCTTCGGCATACATGCGGCAGTCGAACTGAATGGACGCATTGAATTCTTCTACACTTTTATCCGTGGCCTTTGTAAAGCGGCCGCCCCATAACTTCATATGAATCGCTCCTTATTTACCCTGTTTTTCTGCGTGCTGTTTCATCAGAGCCCGCATCTTGAGCGGCAGGCCGAAGAGGTTGATGAAGCCTTCGGCATCGGTCTGGTCGTATACGTCGTCTTCGCCGAAAGTAACGAATTCTTCGTTGTACAAGGAGTACGGCGACGTGGAACCGGCGCTGATGATATTGCCTTTATAGAGTTTCAATGTAACCTGGCCGGTAACGGTCTTCTGCGTTTCATCAACGAAAGCCGAGAGAGCTTCGCGGAGCGGCGAGAACCATTTGCCGTCATAGACGAGTTCAGCGAATTTGTTGGCTACATTTTCTTTATAGTGGAAAGTATCGCGGTCGAGGCAGAGATATTCGAGTTCTCTGTGGGCATACATGATGATGGCACCGCCCGGGTTTTCATAGATGCCGCGGCTCTTCATGCCGACGAGACGGTTTTCGACGATATCGACGATGCCGACGCCGTTGCGGGCACCGATTTCATTGAGGGCCGTAATCAGTTCGACAGCGTCCATCTTCTTGCCGTTGACAGCAACGGGAACGCCCTGTTCGAAATCGATTTTGACGTATTCCGGCGCGTCCGGAGCCTGTTCCGGCGTCTTCGTGACCATGTAAACCATGTCTTTCGGAGCATTGGCCGGATTTTCCAGGTCGTCGCCTTCATGGCTCAAGTGCCAGATGTTCCAGTCCATGCTGTACGGGTACGGGTTTTCTTCGGACTGATAGTCAATGGGAACGTTGTGGGCTTCAGCATATTTCAGTTCGTCTTCACGGGATTTCAGATTCCACATCCGCCAAGGAGCGATGAGGGTCATTTCCGGAGCCAGGGCTTTGACAGTCAATTCGAAACGGACCTGGTCGTTGCCTTTGCCCGTAGCGCCGTGAGCGATGGCGTCAGCGCCCTCCTTCTTGGCGACTTCGACGAGCTTCTTGGAAATGAGCGGACGTGCGAAAGACGTGCCGAGGAGATATTTGCCTTCATAAACAGCACCGGCTTTGACCGTCGGCCAAACGTACTGTTCCATGAATTCTTTCTTGATGTCCATGACATAGACTTTGGAAGCGCCCGAAGCATAGGCTTTCTTTTCGATGGCTTCGAAGTCATCCGGCTGGCCGACGTCAGCGCAGGCGGCAATGACTTCCGCACCGGGGTAGTTTTCTTTCAGCCAGGGAATGATGACCGATGTATCGAGACCGCCGGAATAAGCCAGGACAATTTTTTTAATATCTTTTTTCGTGTTACTCATGATGATTTCCTCCTCTATCGAATGAACAAATGCGATTGATTGGTGATTGATTGATGTTGTTTTCTGTCTACGGTTGATAGTATACACCTGTCTGAAATATTATGCAAGTATTTTGCATAAAAAATTTTACAAACTTTTTTTACAGGCCAATAATTTCCCTCATCCCGCAAAGTATAGTATAATATGGGTATTGTTGAGGAGGGCTCGCATGAAACTAAAATACATCGCCGTCTTTGCCCTGGCCTTTGCCGTCTGCGCCGGCTGGAACCTGCTCTTCGATGCGCCGAAAACAGCCAGGC
>URLP01000068.1 GCA_900548635.1 uncultured Megasphaera sp. | reverse complement strand
CGCCTCGAGGCCCTGGACCAGGCCGTCTGCGGTGCTTACGGTATCCGCACGGCGCCGCCGGGCAGCCCGCGTATCGACGCGGACAAGCTGGACCTGATCATCGTGCCCGGCCTGGCCTTTGACAGACAAGGCCATCGCCTCGGCCACGGTGCGGCCTATTACGACCGCTTCCTGGCAAAGAAGGGAAAAGCCGCCGCCGTCGCCGCTGCCTGGGACGTCCAGCTCGTGCCCGACGTGCCGACAGAAGCGCACGATATCACCATGACGGACATCGTCACGGATAAACAGCATCTGATTATACAGCAGTAAACTAAGAGATTACCCAGAGGGGGGAGTATTGTTGCGGACTCGTAACATGATTAAATTTTTCGGGGCAGTCATCATCATCCTGGCCGCCTTTGTTACCTTGATTTATCCGCTTGCCAACTCCATCAAACAGGGCCTCGACCTGCAGGGCGGTACACATATCGTCCTGGAAGCTGAAGATACGCCGGACGCACCGGTTACGGAAGACTCCCTGAGCCGTGCCGTGACCATCGTCGAACGCCGTATCAATGAAATGGGCCTGACCGAACCGCTTGTCCAGAAAGAAGGCGCCCGCCGCATCATCATCGAGCTGCCTGGGGAAAAGAACCCGGAAAAAGCCATCGAAACGATCGGCAAGACAGCGGTCATGGAGTTCAAGGATGAAAGCGGGACGACGCGCATGACCGGGAACGACCTGAGGTCTGCGAAAGAACAGATCGACCAGGGCCACAAGAACGTCGTTGCCATTGAATTCACCGATGAAGGGGCGAAGAAATTCGCCGACCTGACGGCGTCCAACGTGGGCCATAAGATCGGTATCTACCTTGACGGTGAACTCTTGACCAACCCGGTCGTCAACGAACCGATTACGGGCGGCAAAGCCGTCATTACGGGCAGCAAGACCCTGGAAGATGCCAAGAACCTGGCCATCCTCCTGCGTTCCGGTGCCCTGCCTGTTAAATTGAAAGTCATGGAAGTCCGCACCATCGGGCCGAGCCTCGGCCTCGATTCGAAGATCAAGAGTGAAAAGGCCTTTGCCATCGGCATCGTCCTGATTATGATCTTCCTGATCATCATTTACCGCATGTCCGGCGTCGTCGCCAACATCGCCTTGTTGGTCTACGTCCTCATCCTGCTGGGCATCCTCAAGTACCTCGACGCGACCCTGACCCTGCCGGGCATTGCCGGCATCATCCTGTCCATGGGCTTTGCCGTCGATGCGAACATCCTCATTTTTGAACGCTTCAAGGAAGAAGTCCTCATCGGCAAGAGTCTGCGGACGTCTATGGAAGCCGGCTTCCGCCGCGCCTTCAACACCATCCTCGACGCCAACGTCTCAGTCATGATTGCCGCCATCGTCCTCATCGTCATGGGCAGCGGCACGGTCAAGGGCTTTGCCGTCAACCTGGCCCTGGGCCTCGTCGTCAGCATGTTCACGGCCATCCTCGTCAGCCGTTCGCTTTTGACGTGGTTCATCAACACGGGCCTGATCACCAATCCCTGGTTCTACGGCCTGAACCGCAAACCGCCTGAACATATGCTGAAAAAGGGGGGACAGAAATGAGTTTTGATATTGTCAAACATCGCGTATGGTGGTTCACCTTATCGTCTGTCCTCGTCATTGCCAGCATGATTTCGATTTTCGTCAACGGCTTCAACTTCGGCATCGACTACACAGGCGGCACGATCCTCGATATGCAGTTCAACCAGGCCGTCACCGTCTCGGAAGTCCGCCAGGTCATCGACAATGCGGACATGGACCTCGGCAACACGGTCATCCAGCTGACGGGCGTCACGGACCAGGATTCGTCGACGGACGTCATGCTGCGCATGCGCAACCTCTCGAGCGATGAAAGCAAAGCTGTTGCCGATAAATTGAGCACGTCCCTGGGCGGCGCAGAAATCAAGCGCACCGAATCGGTCGGCGCCGTCATCGGCTCGGAAGTCACGAAAAATGCCATTACCAGCCTGGCTGTGGCCTTCATCGCCCTGGCTGCGTACATTTCCTTCCGTTTCGAATATAAGATCGCTGTCTCGGCCCTGGTGTCGATCATGCACGACTTGATCATGGTCCTTGGCTTCTTTTCCTTCTTCCACCTGGAAATCGACGCCTCCTTCCTGGCGGCCATCCTGACCGTCGTCGGCTATTCCATGAACGAAGCCGTCGTCATCTTCGACCGCGTCCGTGAAAATACGCGTACCCACCGTCGTACGGATTCCTATGAAAAACTGGCGCACGACAGTATCGCCCAGAGTATCCACCGCAGTATCTATACCCTGACGACGGTACTCTTCGCCTGCGGCGCCCTGCATTTCTTCGGCGGCGATTCGACGAAGAACTTCTCCCTGGTCATGCTCATCGGCTTCATCAGCGGGGCTTATTCGTCCATCTGCGTCGACACGTCCCTCTGGGTCGTCTGGAAGAACCACACGTCCCACAAACGCGGCCCTCGCGCTGTAGAAGCCGCAGAAACGGCAGAAGAAGAAACAACAGAAGAATAATGATAGACAGGGGCTGCCGCATCATGCGGCAAGCCCTTTTCTACAAACTAAAAACTAAGAACGGGGGTTTTACTATGTTCAAAATCAACGCATTGGGCAAGGCTTGCCCGCTTCCGGTCATTGAAGCCCACAAGGCTTTGAAGGACCATGATGCCATTGAAATTACAGTTGACAATGAAATCGCGACGCAGAATCTGAAGAATCTTTCGGAAGAAATGGGCTGCACCTATGATTTGACGAAAGAATCGGATACGCACTACACGGTCCGCCTCGTCAAGGAAGGGGCCGCTGCGGAAGAAGCGGCAGCCCCGCAGACGTCCGGCGACGACTATACGGTCGTCATCAACGCGCCCGTCATGGGTATCGGTGACGATAAGCTCGGTAAGAATCTTTTGAAGACCTTTGTCTACACCCTGACGGAACAGGATGTCCTGCCGAAGCGGATCATTTGCTACAACGGTGGCGTCCATCTGGTCGTCGAAGGCTCGGAATCGCTGGAAGATTTGAAGAACCTGGAAAAACAGGGTGTTGAAATCTATGCCTGCGGTGCCTGCCTCAATTACTATGGCCTGACGGAAAAAGTCGCCGTCGGTTCGATTACCAACATGTTCCGCATTGTCGAAATGATGCGCACGGCCAACCGCATCGTCAAACCGTAATCATGGAAGAAACAATCATTAAAGCCGCCATCCTCGTATCCTTCATCTTTTGCGGCTATTTATTAAAACAGCTGCGCCTTTTCGGGCGCAGCACTTTTAATACCATTTCGACGATTGTCTTCAATATCACCCTGCCGTCGGTGATCATCGTCAACCTCAACGGCATCCACTTCGAAACGCGCTATCTCCTGATCAGCCTTTTGGCCATCGTTTTCAACCTGATTATGGTCGGCGCCGGCTGGGCAGCAGGGAAGACGAAGGATGAAAAAGCCTTTTACATGCTCAACATGAACGGCTACAACATCGGCAATTTTGCCCTGCCCTTCGTTTCCTACTTCTTCGACAGCGCGGCTGTCCTCATCGTCTGCATCTTCGATGCCGGCAATTCACTCATGTGCCTCGGCGGCGCTTACGGCCTGGCCCGCTGCGTGCGCGGCGAGAAAGGGGAGAGTATCGTCTCCATTCTGGCGAAGACCATCTTTTCATCCCTGCCGGTCCTTTCGTACATTACGATGATCATCCTTTCCCTGACAGGTTTTGAACTGCCACAGGTACTCATCGACTGGGCTAAGGTCCCGGCTTCGGCCAATACCTTCCTCTCCATGCTGATGATCGGTGTTGCCCTGGGCCTGTCCCTGAAGAAAGAGTATCTCAAGCTTATCTATACCGATGTGGGCCTGCGCCTTTTGATGTCTGTCGTCTTCATGATTTTCGTCTATTTCGGCCTCGACTATCCTATGGCCATCAAGAAGGTCATCATGGTCCTCGTCTTTGCACCCGTCGCCGGTATGGCCTGCTACTATACGGCTAAGCTGAAGCTGAAAATCGAAGTGGCGGCCTGCATCAGTTCATTTTATATCCTTCTCTCCATCGTCGTCATGTCGTTGCTGATCATTTTCCTCCAGACCGTATGAACGGTCGGCCAGGAGCTCTTCTTCTAAGTCTTCCGGCACTGTCGACGGGCTGCGCGTGATGTAATAGCTGTCGACTTTCGGCGGCTCGAAATCGAGGAGGGGGATGGCCCGCAGTTTCTTTTGAGCCAGGTCCTCTTCGATGAGGCTTTTGGGCAGGAAGGTGTAGCCGATGCCGTCGGCGACGTACTGGGGCAGCTTCGTGCTGTTGTCGATTTCCAGGGGGAAGCGGTGATGCCGCGGGAAGAGGTCCTGGATGTAGAGGCCTACGCCCTGGAGTGCGAAGTTGCAGAAGAGATAATCGATTTTTTGCAGGTCATCTTTATAGATGCCCTGGGCGTATTCCGTGTTGCCTGCCTGGCAGACGAGTACCAGTGAGTCCGTCCGATACGGACGGCAGACATAGCCGTCGCGGAACATGGCGCTGAAGGAAAAGATAGCATCCAGTGTTCCCGTCTGCAGCTGGTGCATCATCTCTGTCGTATGGCCGATGGTGACATGCAGGGATACGCCTTTTTTTTCTTTCAGGTACGAGCGGATGCGGCGCTGTAGGTGGCATTCGTAGATCGTGTTCGTCGTGCCGATGTTGACCTTCTGGGCATACGTCGGCGACGACTGGATATCCTGGAGTGCCGCAAGTTCCAAAGAGACGAAGCGCTGGGCATAGTCGAGGAACTTCTGGCCCGACGGCGTCAGGTCGACCTGTTTGTGGCTGCGGATGAAGAGGGGCACGCCCAATTCTGTTTCCAAATCGCGGATGCGGTTCGTGACCGTCGACTGGGCGACGAAGAGCTGCTGCGCCGTCTTCGTGAAATTTTTAATCTGTGCCAGGGCGATGAACGTCCGGAGTGTTGTCGTGTCCAAAAATAACCGGGCCTCCTTCATGTAATTTGATTCTCGAATGAAAAGAATTAAAATAATCTATTTCACAAATTGTCTACTTGTATTATATAATAACCCTTGTAGAGAAACAATGAATCACATTACATATAAGAAATTGGAGCTGAATCAGGATGAACAAAAAGACTGTCCCTTTCACGGAAGAACAAATCCGTTCTATCATCGCTAAATATCCGACGCCTTTCCATATTTATGATGAAAAGGCCATCGTCGACAACGTCCGCAAGCTGATCAAAGCCTTCGACTGGGCCTACGACTTCAAGGAATACTTCGCCGTCAAGGCGACGCCGAATCCGTACATCATGCGCCTTTTGCAGAAAGAAGGCGTCGGTGCAGACTGCAGTTCTCTGGCAGAACTCGAACTGTGCGACAAAGTCGGCATCAAAGGCCATGACATCGTCTTCTCGTCCAACGACACGCCGTACGTTGAATTCAAGCGCGCTATGGAACTGGGCGCTCTCGTCAACCTCGACGACATCACTATGATCGAATACATGGAACAGCGCGGTCCCTTGCCGGAATGGATCTGCGCCCGCTACAACCCGGGCCCGCTCCTCAAAGGCGGCAACGACATCATCGGCACGCCGGAAGAAGCGAAATACGGCATGACGCGCGAACAGATCTTTGATGCTTTCCGCATCCTCAAAGACAAAGGCGTCAAACACTTCGGCCTGCACACGATGGTCGTCTCCAATGAACTTCATGCCAGCGGCCTGATCAACACGGCCAAGATGATGTTCGAACTGGCAGCGGACGTCCAGAAAATGCTCGGCATCAACATCGAATTCCTCGACTTCGGCGGCGGCATCGGCCTGCCGTATCGTCCGGAAGAATCCTTCGTCGACTATGACGAACTGAGCGCCGGCATCAAGAAGAACTTTGAAGCCATCATGGAACCGATCGGCCTCGGCAAATGCCGTATCTCCTTCGAATGCGGCCGTGCCATCACAGGCCCTTACGGCTATCTCGTCACGACGGCTATCCACCACAAACACATCTGGAAAGAATACATCGGCGTCGACGCATCCATGGCCAACCTCATGCGTCCGGGCATGTACGGTGCCTACCATCACCTGACGGTCATGGGCAAGGAAAACGAACCGAAGAACCACGTCTACGACGTCACGGGCTCGCTCTGCGAAAACTGCGATAAATTCGCCATCGACCGCAGCCTGCCGCGCATCGACGACGGCGACATCCTCGTCATTCACGATACGGGCGCTCACGGCCATTCCATGGGCTTCAACTACAACGGCAAGCTCCGTTCGGCAGAACTCCTGCTCCACGAAGACGGCAGCGTCACCCAGATCCGCCGCGCCGAAACCCTCGATGACCTCTTCACTACGTTGGATTTCTCGAAACTCTAAACTTCAAACCAGTTAAAAAAGGGATTGCACATAATGGCAGAAGCTTTTATGCTGCAATCTTTTTTTTAACATTTTTTAAAATTTTAATATTCTTTTAATCTTCTTACGTTATAATTTATACTATAATAGTACTAGACTGTCACTGATTGAGGAAAGAAAGGGGGAATCGCCTGTGATGAGCGCTTATGACATCCTGACAGGGATCCAGCTCTGCATGGCCGTGGCCATGATTGCCTACGGCTTCTATTTCCGCAGAGCCCGGGAATGCAGTGTCCTCTTCTTTGTCGGACCGGGCCTTCTGGTCGCCTTTTGGGCTGCCGCTGTGTTATATTATTATACGGAATATCCGTTTTTGACGATTCTCTGCTTCCTCATGGCCTTCTTCCTGGGATTGGGTCTGGGACTCTGGTTCAAGCAGGGCCTGCCGGAGCTGACCTACAGCCGTGAGACGCACCGCCTACGCTGCCCGCCGCAGCGCCTGGCCCTGCCCGTGAACATCGGTTTCTGCCTGCTCTTCGCGGCCTTCCAGGCCAGTGTCTATCATCTGCCTTTCCTGACGCATTCGTGGTTCTTCAATGAAATCCTGGGCTTTGCGCCGGGACTGGCGACGGGCCTCTTTTGGGGACGCGGTCTGGCCGTGCTCCTCGATATCCCCATGCGGGGACAGCAAGTATATAAAGATATCTAAGAGAAAGGGGACTTTTTATGGATAGTAAAGAACGAAGGGAAACGATCATGCAGATCCTCAGGGATGCGCCGGGCGCCGTGACCGGGACGGCTCTTTCCAAACGCTGTCAGGTCAGCCGCCAGATCATCGTCGGCGACATCGCCATTTTGCGCGCCCAGGGGACGGATATCGTCTCGACGCCGCGGGGCTACCAGCTCTCGCAGCCCGTGCAGCAGGGCTGCATGCGGGTCTTTGTCTGCTGTCATGGCATGGATGAAATGGAAGCGGAACTGAACGCCGTCGTCGATAATGGCGGCATCGTGCACAACGTCGTCATCGAACACGAAGTCTACGGCAGCCTGGAAGGGACGCTGGATCTCCATTCCCGCCGCGACGTGCAGCAGTACGTCAAGAAGATGCACGATTCCCATGCGGAAATGCTGAGCACCATCAGCGGCGGCATCCACACGCATCTCGTCGAAGCGGCGACGGAAGAAGAACTGGATGCCATTGAAACGGCCCTGCGCGATTTAGGACTTTTATATGACGGCTGATACGCATTGACTTTCCTCTTTTTTCTCTGTACAATAGGACTATGTCAATATAGTTGTCATGACACATGTACAGATAAAAGGAGGATTTTGTCATGGTTCTAGAAAGACTGGAAGCCCTGCCGGTTGGCCGCTTCCACTACAAACTGCTGCTCGTCACGGGTCTGGGCTGGCTCTTCGACTCGATGGATACAGGCCTCATCGCCTTCATCCTGCCGGTCCTGGCCAAAGAATGGAGTCTGGCGCCGGGCCAGATGGGCCTCATCGGCAGCATCGGCCTCATCGGTATGGCCCTGGGGGCTGTCATTTCCGGTACCGTCGCCGACCGCTTAGGGCGCAAGAAGGTCTTTACGATTACGGTCTTATTATATAGTATTGCGTCCGGCCTCTGCGCACTTTCCTGGAATTATCAGTCTCTGCTCGTCTTCCGCTTCCTCGTCGGCTTCGGCCTTGGTGGGGAACTGCCCGTCGCAGCGACGCTCGTTTCGGAATATGCACCGTCCCGCGTGCGCGGCCGCTTCATCGTGCTCCTCGAAAGCTTCTGGGGCCTCGGCTGGATTGCTGCTGCCTGCATCGCTTATTTCTTCATCCCCGTCTACGGCTGGCGCATGGCCTTCCTCATCGGCGCCCTGCCGGCTCTTTATGTCTGCCTGATCCGCATGCACATGCCCGAATCGGTACGCTATCTCCTGGCACATGGCCGGGTGAAGGAAGCGCGGCAGATTGTCGTCTCCCTGGAACAGCAGCTCCACGTCCCCGTTGCGCCTTTCACGGGCGAAACAGAAACTCTGCCGCCTGTCACCAAAGCCTCCTTCCGAGAACTCTGGAAGAAGCCTTTCCTTTCCCGGACAATCATGCTCTGGCTCGTCTGGTTCGGCATTAATTTCAGCTACTACGGCATCTTCATGTGGCTGCCGTCTCTCGTCTTCCAGCAGGGCTTTACGGTCGTCAAGACTTTTGAATACGTCCTCATTATGACCCTGGCCCAGCTGCCGGGCTACTACTGCGCAGCCTGGCTCGTCGACAAGATCGGCCGCAAGTACACGCTCTCGGCGTTCCTGCTCTTCAGTGGCGTAGCCAGCTACTTCTTCGGCCATGCAGCCACGGCGGCAACGCTCATGATGTGGGGCTCGATCATGTCCTTCTTCAACCTCGGCGCCTGGGGCGTCCTCTATACGTATACGCCGGAACAGTATCCGACGGCCATCCGCGCCTTGGGAAGCGGCTGGGCTGCCGGCTTCGGCCGCTTCGGCGGCATGGCGGCACCGATGATGGTCGGTGTCCTCCTGGCCCGCAGCTTCGGCTTCGGCAGTGTCTTCTACATGTTCGCCCTGGTCTTCGTCGTCGTCGCCGTCGTCGTCATGAGCCTCGGCGTCGAAAGCAAGCAGAAGGACCTGGAAAGCATTACGGAAAACCTTGTACAAGCCCATGAAATGAAATAATGTAAGAAACGTAAAAAAGCTGTCAAAAATTACTTGACAGCTTTTTTTTTTGATGATAAAATACTTTATGTCGCATGAGTTCGGAAGTGCTCGGAAGTAACGTTTTGAATCGTGTTTTTAATTTTATCGGTTGAAAAATTAGTTCTTGACAAAACGACGAAATGTGATATACTAAGTAAGTCGCTGGAAACAACGACAACGATGACCTTTGAAAACTGAACAATGAACTGAATGAACGCCAGAGTGCGAGG
>URLP01000067.1 GCA_900548635.1 uncultured Megasphaera sp. | reverse complement strand
CCCGCCGATGGCGATCATATTCATGTGGCGGGCTTTCAGGCTGCGGCGCAGTCCCTGATGCTGTTGAGTTTCTTCCATGGAAAATCACAACCTTTTTTCTTATTGTATTGATAAATAAAATCTAAAAAAACTCATACCTTTACATTATATAGGATAAAAAGAATCTTGACAAATGGAGATTGCGCATGGAAGTAAATCGTTTATGCGATTGTTAAATGAAAGAGAATGTTTGTTTGGAAACGGCAGCTGGATGTAGTCGGGACCTCTTTTTTTTGGTATAATAAAATATTATAGGTGAACGAAAGGGGTTTTTGGCATGGAATTAGAAGAATGCCGCCGGGAAATCGACCGGCTCGACCGGGACCTGACGCAGGTCCTGGAAGCGCGCATGCACGTCGTCGCTCAGGTCGCGGCATACAAGAAGGAACATCACATGGAAATCTATGATCCCCGCCGGGAACGGCAGGTCCTCGACAAGATCGCGAATCTCGCCGTCCATAAGGAACTGGCACCATACTTGCGGCGCATCTACCAGTGCATCATGAATGAAAGCAAGAAATATGAAAAGGAACACATGGGGCTGTAAGGATGGAACAAATTGTAGTACGAGGCATTGCGGAACGCCTCTTATTTGAAGCCAATGATTCGGATTACCGCGTCTTCCGCTTCCACGATGAGGCCGATGACAATACGTATACTGTGACGGGGCACGGCACGAAGCCCCTTGTCGGCGACCGCCTGGAAGTGAAGGGGCACTGGGTCCAGCATAAGCGCTATGGCCGCCAGTTCGCCGCCGACAGCTGGAGCCGCATCATCCCCGAATCCGTCGAGGGCATCGAGCGCTTCCTCGGCAGCGGCGCCGTCAAGGGCCTCGGCCCGGCTTTGGCCCACCGCGTCGTCGCCGTCTTCGGCAAAGACACGATGAACATCCTGGAAAATGAACCGCAGCGCCTCCTCGAAGTGGAAGGCATCGGCAAGAAGAAGCTCGCCGTCATTACGGAATCGTTCTATGAAGAAAAACAGGTCAACGAAATCGCCTACGACCTGGAACAGCACGGCGTCGCCGGCCGCTATGCCGGCAGGCTCCTGCAGAAGTACGGCGACGACGTCCATTACGTTTTGATGGAGGAACCGTACCGCATGATTAATGAAATCGACGGCATCGGCTTCAAGACGGCCGACCAGATCGCCCTGGCCTACGGCATGGACCGCCAGGACCCGCAGCGCCTCAGCGCCGGCCTGACCTATGTCCTGCAGACCATGACCCAGAACGGCCACGTCTGTATCCCTGATACGGAACTCGTGCGCCGGGCCGCTTTTATTTTGCAGGCCGATGCCCTGGGCCTGCATGAAATCCTCAAGGAAGCCATCGAAGTGGGCCAGCTGGCGACAGCCGATTTCGAAGGGACCGTCTACGTCTATACGCCTGAAGCCTACGACGAAGAAGACTACATTGCCGGCCGCATCCGGGAAATGGCAGAGATGAAGGCGCTGCCCATGAAGACCCACGTCCAGCTCTTTCTCGACCGCTGGCAGGATTCATGCCGCTTCGAGCTGGCCGAAAAGCAGCGCGAAGCCGTCGAAAAATCCCTCCAGTCCGGCCTGACCGTAATCACCGGCGGTCCCGGCACGGGCAAGACGACCGTTGTCCAGGCCATCATCCGCCTGGCTGAACAGGAAGGCCTGCGCATCATGCTTTGCGCGCCCACGGGCCGGGCTGCCAAGCGCCTGGCCGAAACGACGCAGCGCAAGGCCAAGACCATCCACCGCCTGCTCATCCCCGACGGCCACGTCGGCCGCCTGCAGGTCTTTGAATACAACGAAACGAAGCTGCTGCCGGCAGACCTGGTCATCGTCGACGAAGTCTCCATGCTCGACATGGAAATGATGTACCATCTCCTGAGTGCCTTGAAGCCCCAGTGCCGCTGCATCCTCGTCGGCGACGCGGATCAGCTGCCCTCCGTCGGCGCCGGCGCCGTCCTGCACGACATCATCGCTTCCGGTGTCGTCCCCGTCGTCCGCCTCGATACGATTTTCCGCCAGAAAGAAGGGGGCCGCATCGTCACCAACGCCCACCTGATCAACAGCGGCCGCCTGCCCATCGTCAATAAGGATGCTGAATTCCGCTTCGTCGAAATCGAAGACGAAGCCGACGGTGCCGCCAAGATCGGCGCCCTTTACCAGAGCGAGCTCCTCGAAACAGGCGACAAGTTCGCTGTCCAGGTCCTCTCGCCGATGTACAAGAACCCCTGCGGCGTCGACAACCTGAACGAGCTCATCCAGGCCCGCTTCAACCCGCCGGCTGAAGGGAAGGGGGAAGTGAAAGGCAGGAAGATGGTCTTCCGCGTCGGCGACAAGGTCATGCAGAAGCACAACGACTACGAAAAAGGCGTCTTCAACGGCGATATCGGCGAAATCTTTGCCGTCCAGAAGGACATGGTCTACGTCCGCTATCCCGAACAGGACGTCAAGTACGAAGGCCAGGAAATCGACGAAATCACCCTGGCCTACGCCATCACGGTCCACAAGAGCCAGGGCAGCGAATACCACACGGTCATCATGGTCCTCGTCAACAGCCACGCCATCATGCTGCAGCGCAACCTCTTCTACACGGCCGTCACCAGAGCCAAGCGCAAAGTCATCCTAGTCGGCACAAAACGCGCCGTCCAGACCGCCGTCCAGAACCAGCGAACCAACAGGAGATTCACCTTACTCATCCCGAGACTGCAGGGGGTGTTCATCAGTTAGAAGTTATCTGCCGAAAGGAGGTCTGCTTTTCATGTCTTTGCTAGAAAACGTCCTCAACCTCTTCTACCCGCCCCGGTGTCCGGGCTGCGGGTCCCTGGTGGCGCATGACGGGGCGTGGTGTCCTTCTTGTCTGGCGGCGATTTATCAGCCGCGGCGCATCAACCGGCCGGCGTCGCTGCGTTTCCTCGATGCCTGTTACTGTCTGGCCGATTACCGCGGCGTCATGCGCCGCGTCCTGCACGATATCAAGTACAATGGCAAGGTCGGGAAGTGCCGTGCCTGCCGCGTCCTTTTGGAGCGCTTTCCCTGGCCGGAACGGCTGGAAAAAATCGACGCCGCCGTGCCTGTGCCGCTGGCGCCGGAGAAGCTGCGCCGCCGCGGCTTCAATCAGGCCGAAGCCCTCTTTAAGGACTGGGCAGAAGAACGCTTCCTTTGGTGCGATGCCCTGCAGCGCCTGCGGCCGACCAAGGTCCAGTGCAGCTGCACCGCAGCCAGCGGGCAGAAAACGTGAAAGCCGCCTTTGCCGTCAAGGAGACCATTTCCGTAAAGGGAAAGCAGATCCTCGTCGTCGACGACATCTTCACGACGGGAGCGACCCTCGAGGCCTGTGCCAGGGCGCTCAAAGAAAAAGGCGCCGCCGGCGTGACAGGTCTTGTCATCGCCAGCGGCGCTCCGTAAATACGATATGTTATTAACCTAAGGTTTCAATAAAAGCCTTGACCACTTCCGGATCGAAAAGCAGGCCTGATGAACTGAAGAGTTCGCGGACGGCTTGTTTTTTTGTCTTCGCCCAGAATTCTGCCGACGGATTGATGATCATGTCATAGTAGTCGGCGACGGCGATGATGCGGGCCCCTAAGGGGATGTTGGCACCGCGCAGGTGCTTCGGGAAGCCCGAGCCGTCCCAGTGTTCGTGGTGATAGCGGATGTAGGGCACGATGTCCTGGCAGCAGGGGATGTTTTCCAGCATATTGCCGCCGGCCGCAGCGTGACGCTTGTACTGGGCCTTTTCCGAACGGTTGAGGTAGGGCATCTTGACCAGAAGCGTGTTGGACACGAAGAGCAGGCCTACGTCGTGCAGGAGGGCGGCGTATTTCACCTGCTCGATTTCACTCTTCGGCAGGGCCAGCTTCGCCGCGATGCTGACGCTGTAGTTGGCAACCTGCAGGGAATGCATATACAAGCGCTGACTCTTTAACTGTATGAAATTGAGCAGTTCCGCTGTAATGGCGTCGAGGGACGTCATTTCTTCCCGGGCAATGCCCGCGGCCTGTTTTAGCGATACCATATACATGACCAACAAACCCTTTCATCTGCAACCATTCTACTTGTGCGTCGTCCGGTGGGAACGGCGTACTTTCTGGGGATGACGGAGGATGTTAAACATCTTCACGCTCGTTTTCTTGATGCGCGCACCGGTATTCTTCATGCGCCGTGCCGTCGTGATCTTGGACTTGCGCTTCGGGCGCATGTCGCGGATCGAGCCGAAATCGCCGCGGCGGATGCTCGTTGCCTTGATGCGGTCCGAGCGGAGGTTTACCTTGAGGGCGCTCATGATCTGACTCGTCTTGAGGTCGATATTAAAACTGTAGATGTCCACTGCCACGTAGGACAGGGGAGGATAGGCGTGAATACAAATATGTGCGTTGCCCGACACGGCAATACACGTCAGTTCGTCGTCGATATGGAAGAAGGTAATACCCTCGACAAGGGCTCCGACCAATTCGAAGGCGCGCTCCACCAAGGGCTGCAAATCTTCGGCTTCCGTAAAGACCGCTTTGCAGTTGTAAAAATCGATGAGTACATGTTTTCCTAATGTGTTGTTCATAAATCTCCACCCGTTACTTAGTTACAGCTTATTATATAATGTTTTTTGGGGCTTGTAAACAGAAAAAAAGGATTCGCCATGACGGTTTTTGCCATCATGGCGAATCCTTTTTTCTCTCGTTTGGCGTTTGCCGTGAGCGGTATCATTGCTGCGATTTTCGGCAAACGGACCACGAATCACGAACCACGGCTTTTAAGCTGCATGTACCCGGCTGGGGGTGAAGGTGAAGCTGCTGCCGTCGTAGTCGATGCTGACGTTGTCGCCTTCGCGAATCGTGCCGGCGATGATGTCGCGGCTCAGGGCCGTTTCGACGGTGTGCGTGATCAGGCGGCGCAGGGGACGGGCACCGAACTGCGGGTTGAAGCCTTTGTCGGCCAATTCCTGTAAGGCAGCGTCGGTCCAGGAGAGGTGAATCTTGACCTGTTTTTCCAGACGGTTGCCGAGGCGTTCCAGAAGAATAGCGGCGATGTCACGAACCTGTTCTTTCTGGAGGGCCTTGAAGACGACGATGTCGTCCACACGGTTGAGGAATTCAGGGCGGAAGTACTGTTTCAGCAGTTCACGGACTTTCTTGTTGGCTTCGTCATAGTCCTTCGATTCGAGGATTTCATGAGAGCCCAGGTTGCTGGTCATGATGATGATCGTGTTCTTGAAGTTGACCACACGGCCTTTGCCGTCGGTCAGGCGGCCGTCATCGAGGATCTGCAGGAGGACGTTGAAGATGTCCGGATGGGCTTTTTCGATTTCATCGAGAAGGATGACGCTGTACGGACGGCGGCGAACGGCTTCTGTGAGCTGACCGCCTTCGTCATAGCCGACATATCCCGGAGGCGCCCCGATCAGACGGGATACGGTGTGCTTTTCCATGTATTCCGACATATCGATGCGGATGATGTTGCGTTCGTCATCGAAGAGGGCTTCGGCCAATGTCTTGGCCAGTTCCGTCTTGCCGACGCCGGTCGGGCCGAGGAAGATGAAGGAACCAATCGGACGGTTCGGGTCCTTGATGCCCGCACGGGCGCGGATGATGGCGTCGCTCACGACCTGGACAGCCTGGTCCTGGCCGACGACACGTTTATGCAGTGTTTCGTCGAGGTGGAGGAGTTTTTCCCGTTCGCCTGTGAGCATCTTCGTTACAGGAATACCTGTCCAGCGGCTGACGACGCCGGCAATGTCTTCTTCGCCGACTTCTTCTTTGAGGAGCTGCGAATCCTTATGGGCATCCATGAACTTTTCCTGTTCTTCCATCTGTTTCTGCAGTTCCGGCAGTTTGCCGTACTTCAGTTCAGAAGCTTTGGCCAGATCGTAGTTGCGTTCGGCTTCGGCCATCTGGCCTTTGACGGCGTCGATTTCCTTCTTCAAAGCCTGGGTGCGCGTGATGGCTGTCTTTTCTTTATCCCACTGGGCTTTGAGCGTATCTTCCTGGGCTTTCAGGTCGTCTTTCTGAGCCGTGATCTTTTCCAGACGTTCCTTGGAAGCGTCATCCGTTTCCTTGCTCAGGGACTGTTCTTCGATTTCCAGCTGCATGATCTTATGGCGCAGTTCGTCGATCGGTGCCGGCATGGATTCGATTTCCGTACGCAGTTTGGCAGCGGCTTCATCGACGAGGTCGATAGCCTTATCCGGCAGGAAGCGGTCGGAGATGTAGCGGTCCGAGAGGACGGCCGCTGCGACCAGGGCCTTATCACGGATGCGGACGCCGTGGTGCGCTTCGTAACGGGATTTCAGGCCGCGGAGAATGGTGATCGTGTCTTCGACGGACGGCTGATCGACCATGACCGGCTGGAAACGGCGTTCCAAAGCAGCGTCTTTTTCGATGTATTTCTGGTATTCATTGAGCGTCGTCGCACCGATGCAGCGCAGGTCGCCGCGGGCCAGCATCGGTTTGAGGATGTTGCTGGCGTCCATGGAGCCTTCGGAAGCGCCGGCACCGACGACAGTGTGGATTTCATCGATGAAGAGCAGAATCTGGCCGTCGGATTTGGCGATTTCATTGAGGACCGATTTCAGTCGTTCTTCGAATTCACCGCGGTACTTCGCACCGGCGATGAGGGAGCCCATGTCGAGAGAGTAGAGAGTCTTATTCTTCAACGATTCCGGGACGTCGCCGGAGACGATGCGGCGGGCCAGGCCTTCGACGATAGCCGTTTTGCCGACACCAGGTTCACCGATCAGGACCGGGTTGTTCTTACGGCGCCGCGAAAGGATTTCAATGGTGCGGCGGATTTCGTCGTCACGGCCGATGACCGGGTCGAGCTTGTTCTGACGGGCAGCGGCGGTCAGGTCGCGGCCGTATTTTTCCAATGCCTTGTAGTTTTCTTCCGGGTTGTCGCTGTTGACGTTGGCTTTGCGGTTGGCTTTGATGGTGCTCATGATTTTGTCCTGTGTGAGGCCGAATTCACGGTACAGCTGCTGGACTTCATCGTCGCTTTCTGTGACGATGCCCATGAGGATATGTTCCGTGCTGATGTATTCATCGTGCATGGCATCGGCGAGCTGCTGGGCTTTGCCGATGACACGGACCATTTCCGTCGACATCGAGAGCTGGCTCGAACCTTTGACGGACGGGATTTTTTTCAAGAGCTGTTCCAAGCGGGCCTGGAGCATCGGCACGTCCGTATGGCATTCCGAGAAGATTGTATTGAGCAGGCCTTCCGGTTCCTTCGTCAAGCCCATGAGCATATGGACGGACGAAAGTTCCTGGTTGTAATGGAGCGCGGCAATCTGCTGGGCAGACTGGAAGGCTTCAATGACCTTTTGTGTATATTTTTCGTTTCCCATAATCAAGACCTCCTTAGTTATGGCGGAAGAGAAGATATCTTACTTAGGAGCTTTCCTCAAGCTCTAGTATCATTATAACGTTAAAAGTCAAAAAGTCAATAGGTCAAAAGAAGAAAAATAAAAATATATTTGACAAAAAGGGTGGGGTTCCTCTACACTACATTTGTAACTGGTTTGATGTTTGACGTGGATGGTTTTAACATACAACATCAAACTCAAGGAGGAGGCCATATGCACGATAACGGACACGATAATAGACTCGATATAGAACAGCGCGCCTTCCAGGGCGATGCGGCGGCGCAGTGTGCTGTGGGCGACGAGTATTTCTTCGCTGCTTTCGATGCCGAGCCTGACGATAAAGATGATTTATATAAGAAATCCCTTTACTGGTACCAGCGGGCCGCTCATGCCGGTTCTGCTGCCGGTGCCTATGACCTGGGCTATCAGTATGAACACGGCCTGGGAACGGAAGCTGACCTGGACGAAGCCCTTTTCTGGTACGAACGGGCCGCTGCAAAGGGCCATGCCGAAGCGGAGAACAACTTGGGGCATCTCTATGAAATGGGCGATGGCGTCGCACAGGACTACGAGAAGGCCCTTTACTGGTACCTGCAGGCGGCTAATCACGGCGACAGCGACGGCCAGTGCAACGCCGCCATCATGTATCAGTTCGGCTATGCCGGAAAGGCAGATTACGAAAAAGCCGCCTACTGGTATGCCAAGGCCGCAGCCAGTGACAACGCCATCGCCGAGAACAACCTGGGCTACCTCTACGAAACAGGCCGCGGCGTGACGATGGATTTGACAGAAGCGGCAAAATGGTACCGCAAAGCCGCCATGAACGGCGACGGACCGGCCCAGAACAACCTGGGCGTCCTCTGCCGCGACGGCCGGGGCCTTGCGCGCGACCTCGTCCAGGCCGCCTACTGGTTTGCCCAGTCCGCCGCCTCAGGCTACAAAGAAGGCATAAAAAACTACGCCCAGGCCCTGGAAAAAGGCGAAGGCGTAGAAAAGAATGAGAAAGAAGCCGCGTACTGGCGGAATCTCGTGTAACGGTCTGCGGCGGTCATGCTAAAAAATATCGCATGACGTTTGCCGTAATTTGGCTGGATTTTTCGCCAAACGAACCACGCCAAACGAATCACGAAAAAGCCTGCCGTACAAAGCGGCAGGCTTTTTTCATTCAGTGGAAGATATTAATGAATACGGTGATGATCGAGGCGTTGACCGGGTCGATGATCAGGGAGCCGATGAGGGGGATGACGAAGAACGCTGTCGGTGCAGGGCCGAAGAGTTCCGTCATGGCCGTCATGTTGGCGATGGCGTTCGGCGTGGCGCCGAGGCCGAAGCCGCAGACGCCGCTGGTCATGACAGCTGCTTCATAATCTTTGCCCATGGCGCGGAAGACGATGAAGTAGGCGAAGAGGGCCATGAAGACGGCCTGGCTGAGGAGCATGACGACGAGGGGCACGGCCAGGTCGGCGAGCTGCCAGAGCTTGAGGCTCATGAGGACGCAGGTCAGAAAGACCGTCAGGCTGAGGTTGCCCAGGACTTCGCTTTCGCGCTGGTAGACTTTGTAGGCATGGGTGAAATCGGCAATGTTGCGGATGACCGCTGCGACGATCATAGAGCCGATGTAAGCCGGGAAGACGAGGCCGATGCTGCTGAAGAAGCCGCTGACCAGGGTGCCCAGGCCCATGGCCAGGAAGAGGTGGGCCATGGCGTTCGTGAAGCGGTAGTTGTCGATGGTCTGTCCAATCTTGTTTTCAATCTTGATGGCGTTTTCCGCCCGTTCTTTGTTGCCGGCAACGGCCTTCAAGGTGGAAACGGTGCTGGCATTGACAGACGGGTCGAAGCGTTCTGTTTCGGCCGAGCTGACCAGATGGTATTTATGGACCAGTTCTTCGCCGATAGGGCCGCCGATGACGCCGCCGGCGACGAGGCCGAAGGTAGCTG
>URLP01000066.1 GCA_900548635.1 uncultured Megasphaera sp. | reverse complement strand
GTCAGCCACCCGATGATGTAGGCGGATTTAGGAAGACATCTTTTAGATGTCGTTAGTACCTATGTAGTTCCGACTTACAAGCTCCCGACTTTAGTCGGGAGTAGTTGACGTGGGAATCCTTCGGCAAACGAACCACAAAAGGGACTTGCCGCTTAATGCGGCAGTCCCTTTTCATTGACATTCTGCGGCGGGAGCCCGTATAATGGTACTATTGTTGTTGTACTCATCAGGAGGTTTTTTCATGCACAGCATTTCCTATTTCTGGCGCCTGTCGCGCCTTATATACGGGCCCCGCAATTTCCAGGAAAATAAGCGGGCCGTCGTCTTTTTTGCCCGCGCCGTTTCCAACCGGGCTTTGTTCGAAGAGCTCTACGATTTCTTCGACCATTACGAACCGATGCAGGGCTTCTTTGAAAAGCAGGACCCTGATTTCCAGGAAGTCATGACGCGGGTCTTCCTCTTCAAGAATTCGACCATGCGCCAGCGCCTGGATGCCTTGAAGCACCATTTCACGATCCTGCGGACCTTCTTTTCCGACGACGTCATCCACGAACTTTACTGGGGCAAAGGCTATACGCTCTGGGAATCGCCCGATGCCGAACTGCCGCTCACAGCGCGCCTCATTTTCGATACGGGCCAGCGCAAGGAAGGCTTCCTTTCGCTCTATCTCTATCACGAAGGCCAGATGATCTACCACTTCAATTTCCGCTTCGACTACAATGCCGACGGCGTGCCGTCCATGTACATCGGCACTATCCAGGGCTCGAAGCACGGCCTGGAAACGACGAAAGTCCTGACGAAGAAACTCTTTGGCTACCGGCCGAAGAATTTCATCCTCTACCTGATGCGTATCTTCGTCCAGACCCTGGGTATCCATGACATGTACGTCATCACCGATGAAGGCTTCTATACGAACAGCCACATGCTGCGCGGCAACCGCTCGAAGAAGACGAATTTCAACGACTTCTGGAAAGGCGAAGGCGCCGTGCCCGATGCTAAGGAACAGTGGTACTTCCGCATGCCCATCGAAGAAAAGCGCCGCAAATACGCGGAAATCAAGTCGCAGAAGCGCAACCTCTTCCGCAAGCGCTATCTCCTCATGGACACCATCGTGCCGCCGTACATCGCGGCCATCAAGAAACTGTTCCGCCCGGGCTTCGATCCGGTTCCGTCGGCCGTCGACGAAGCAGCCATCGTCGATAAACCCGAAGGCTACGACCCCATCGAAGCACCTGTAAAGTAAAGGCGCCTGACGGCGCCGTTTGCCGTGGGTCGTGATTCGTTTGTCGTTTGCGTTTTTTTTTACTACACACTATTTTTCCCAAAAGAAATCACGCGTCCGCCGCGTGCTTCGTAGAAGCGGTGCGAGATGGAGAGGACTGTGCGGTGAGCGGCAGCTGCCTGGAGGGCGTCGAGGACTTGGGCTTCTGTAAGGGAGTCGAGGTTGGCCGTGATTTCATCGAGAAGGAGGAGCTGCGGATCCATGACGACGGCCCGGGCGATGGAGAGGAGCTGGCTCTGGCCGCGCGAGAAGAGTTCCGGCCGGTACGGCGTGGCGAGGCCCTGAGGCAGGGCAAGGCAGAGGTCCCAGAGGCCGACGAGGCGCAGGGCTTTTTCGATGTCCTGGGTTGTGATGCGCGGGTCCTTGAGGCTGACCTGGTCGCCGACGCTGCCGCTGACGGCGTGGAACTGCTGCTCGACGTAGCCGAAGACGCGGCGCCGCTGCGCAGGTGACAGACGGCACGGGTCGGCGCCGAAGATGCGGACCTGACCCTGCCGGGGCCGGTAAAGGCCAAGGATGAGCTTGAAGAGCGTGCTCTTGCCGGCGCCCGTGCGGCCTGTGACGGTGACCATTTCGCCGCGGCCGACAGTTAGGGAAAAGTGCTGGAATAGATTTTTTTCCCGGCCGTAGCCAAAGGAAACATCGTCAATGACGAGCGGTACTGCCGTCCAGTCCGGTTCTTCCGGGAAGAAGTCTTTTTCTACAGGTTCTGCAAAGAAATCTTTCAGGCGGCTGATTCCGGCCACGGCGGACTGGATGCTCTGGATTTCCATGCCGATGCTTTCCAGCGGCGAGAAGATGCGGCGCACGTAGCCGATGAGGGCGACGACGCTGCCGACGCTCATGCCGAAGAGTTCCTGCAGGGACGGCGTGCTCACGGAGAGGGCCATCATGGTACAGATGATGAGAGTGCAGCTCGTGATGATGATCGGCGAATAGATGGAGTCACAGAAATTGCTCCGCTCCATGGCCTCGAAACTGGCGCGGATCGTGCGGCCGTAGCGCCAGCAGAGGAAGCTTTCTTCCTGGCACGTGTGGATGGTACGGATGTTGTGCACCGTTTCCGGGATGAGCTCGTTCGTTTTGCTGACGGCGATGCGGTTGTCCTTCTGGGCTTTGAGCATGCGCTTCTGGAAATAGCGGGTTAAAAGAAAGAGCAGGGGCAAAGCCAGGCAGAGGAGAATCCCCAGACCGGGACTGAGGTGGAAGACGACGGCGAGGATACTGATAATCGTGAAGGTGTCGGCAATCATGCTGACGACGCCGGAATCGAAGAGGTCTTCCAGCGTATCGACGTCGTTGACGAAGAGCGACGTCACAGCGCCTGCTTCATGGCTGACGAAATACGACGCCGGCAGTTCATCGAGACGGCGGCACATGGCCGTGCGCAGACCGTGCGTGATTTTCTGCCCGAAGATGGTGATCAGCGTTTCCTTGAGGGCGTCGACGAGGCCGCTGCCGGCATTGAGGGCGAAATAGAGGACGCCTGCCGTCAGCAGGGGCCAGGCATTGAAGGTGCCATTGGCCAGGCTATCGACGATGTACTGCAGGATCAAAGGCGGCGCAATGCTCACGGCAATAGAAGCGATGATGGCAAGGACCAGGACGGCCAGGAGGAGGCCGTTCTTTTTTATTGTCTCAAAGAAAATACTACGCATGGCGGCCGCCTCCTTTTGCGTGCTGCAAATCGTAGAGGCGGCGGTATTCCGGCTGTTCATGGTAGAGCTTGTCGTGCGTCGAGACCATGGCGCTGCCGTTGCCGTTCAGCCAGATGACCTGGTCGAGGTGCGGGAAGAGGGCAAGGCGGTGCGAGATGAGCAGGATGATACTGTTTTTATAATCGCGGCGCAAGTTCGTATAGATTTGTTTTTCCGTGGCCATGTCGACGGCGGCGAAGGGGTCGTCGAGGATGAGGAGGGGACAGTGGTGGAAGAGCGTGCGTGCCAGGGCGATGCGGGCCTGCTGGCCGCCGGAGAGACGCTGGCCGCCTTCGCCGATGGGCGTTTCGATACCCCTGGGGAAAGAGGCGCAGTCTTTATCCATGCAGACCGTCTCTAAGACGCGGCGGATGTCGCCGGAGCGGCCGAAGCGGACGTTCTCATTGAGCGTCGCCGCAAAGAGCTCCGCATCATGGCCGCAGTAGCCGACGATACCCTGCGGCGGTACCTGCGAAGTGCCGAGCTCCCGGCTGCCGAAGAAAATATGGCCGCCGTGAGGATGTTCACAGAGAAAGGTCTGGCCGAGAGTCGTCTTACCGCAGGCCACAGGGCCCGTAATGCCGATGATCTCACCGGGCCGGGCCGTAAAGGAAAGGTGCGCAAAGACGGGCTGTGTGCTGCCGGGATAGGTAAAGGAGAGCTCGCGGACGGTCAGGACGTCGGCAGGAGCCGCTTCTTTGACCTCTGCCAGGGGCGCTGCAGCCTGCAGGTGGGGCTGGATGCGCTGCCACGAGACCTGGGCTTTCTGGACGGCATTGAAGAGCTTCGCCGCGTGGGACGATTTCGTCGCCAGTTTGACGAAGCAGGCCAGGTACGTCGAAAAGGCGGCGATGTCCCAAACCTGCCAGCCCGTGCCGAGGACGTTGCGGCCGCCCCAGAGGACGACGAGAATCGTGCCGATCATGGTGATGACCTTGTAGATCGGCTGGAGCGTATTTTCCCAGAGATTGGCGAGAATCATCTTTTTTTCATAGTCCTGCAAATAGTTTTCATAATATTCGTCCTGCACCTTTTCTTCGCCGTAGACGCGGTAGGTCACGGCATTGCCGATGCGGTCCAGGGTCATGCCTGAGAGGGCGCCGCTGCTCTCTTTGCTGCGCGCTGCCGTCAGGGCGACGAAGCGCCGCAGGCGGTCGGCCAGGAAGTAGGCCATGGGCGGGAAGAGGAGGACGCAGAGCGTCAGGCGCCAGTCGTACCAGAAGAGCATGACCATATAGGCAATCATGACCACGCCGGTATCGAAGATTTCCGTCGTGAACTTGCGCATCCCTTCGACGCACGTGTCGATGTCGGAAATGACCTTCGTCATCAGGGCCCCCGTGTCGGCCTCTTCCATGGCCGCTGTCGGCGTCTGCACCAGGTGGCGGTAGAGCACGGCCTTCATGGCCAGACTGATGTTGTTGGCGAACTTGCGGACATAGAGGCGTTTGACGTAGCGGGCGCTCTGGACGCCGAGGATGACCAGGGCGTAGGTCAGGCAGAGGGCGTACATATCCGCCGCCGTCCGGCTGCCGCCGAGGAGGTCGTAGAAATACTGGGCCAGCTGCCCGTCGAACCAGGGACCGGCCGTCATGCCCGCATTATAAAGGATGCCGCTCAGCGTGACGATGAGCAACAGCTTCTTTTCCTGATAGAAATAGTACTTGACCGAACCCGGCCCTAAGCTTTTCAAAAAGAACACCTCCGTTTTTTGTCTCTTTATCATACAATATTATATACTGTTCGACAATGGCGTTATAGGGGTTAGCAGTTAGGGGTTGCATAAAGTCAAAAAGACGAATATAATAGAGTTGTATGAAAGTCAAAAAGAAAAATTCGATATTGCATTGTTTTATGCGGGGTGATTTTGATGAGTGTCTTGGCTGATAAGATTGAACAATTCATATTACATAAATTATTGGAAGAAGATAATTCCGACATCGTACTGCGCCGCAACGAACTGGCCGACGAACTGCAGTGTGCGCCGTCCCAGATCAGCTACGTCCTGAGCACGCGCTTTTCCAACGACAAGGGCTACCTTGTCGAATCGCGGCGTGGTTCCGGCGGCTTCGTCCGCATCATCAAGTTGACGCCGAAGAAGCAGGACCGCACGCCGGTCCTCCTGCACGAACGCCTGCCGGCGGTCAGCATTACCCTGGAAGACCTGGATGCCATGCTCTACCAGTTCCTCAAGCGGCGCAGCCTGACCAACAACGAAGCGGTCATCCTCCATTTGACCTTTGAATCGCTTTACCGCCATGTTGATGACGAAGGGACGCGTCTCTTGGTCATCAGCGATATTTTAAAGAACCTCAACATCCATTGAGGCAGAAAGGACGTGAGGGCAGTGTTATGTGATGCCTGCAAGAAAAGAGAGGCTGTTGTCCACATCGTCAAGATTGAAAATGGACGGCGTACGGACCTGCACCTTTGTGCCGCGTGCGCGAAGAAACAGACGAACTTCTCGAATTTCAGAGATTTAAATATTATCGATAACGACTTTTTCCGCAAGATGGCCTATCCCGACTACCGGGGCCGCAGCGGCGACGAACCGCGCTGTGAAAGCTGCGGCATGACCTACAGCGAATTCAACCGTCTCGGCAAATTCGGCTGTCCTGACTGCTACGAAGCCTTCAAAGAAGAAATCCCGCCGCTCCTGCGCCGCATCCACGGCCACAGCAAGCATGCGGGCAAGGTGCCCAACCGCGGCACCGGCGTCTTCCGGACGGCGACGCACGTCAAGCGCCTGCGCCAGCACCTGCAGAAACTGGTCCAGGAAGAACGCTACGAAGAAGCGGCGAAAGTCCGCGATGAAATCCGCGCCCTCCAGCGCCAGATGCCGGACGGCGGAAAGGGGGAATAGACCATGGTCCACGATATGCTCTTAGCGCCGCTCTGCCCCTGGCAGGACGGGACGGGCAACTTCAATGACATCGTCATCGACAGCCGTATCCGCCTGGACCGGAACCTGAAGAAATACGTCTTCCCCGACAAGGCGTCGGATACGGAACTGGCAGCAGTCCTGGAAGAAGGGAAGCGTCAAATCGGCACGCTCGACACCCTGGGACACGGTCATTATACCTTCGTCGCCCTCGACGAACTGTCGCCGTTGGAACGGGAAGTGCTGGCGGTGAAGCATTTCTCCTCGGCCGGACACATCGAACATCCGAAGAACCGGGGCCTCCTCCTGCGGGAAGACGGCGCCGTCTCGGTCATGATCAATGAAGACGACCACTTCTGCATCCAGACGGCTGCGCCGGGCTTCGACCTGCAGCGCGTCTGGGACCAGGCCGCCCAGGTCGACGATGCCCTGGAAAGCCATCTGGACTTCGCCTTCCGCGACGACTTCGGCTACCTCACGGCCAGCCCCTCTCTCACGGGGACTGGTCTTACGGCAGGCGTGACCATCCACGTGCCGGCCCTGATCCTGATGAAGCGCTTCAACCGCATCGTCCAGGGCATTACCAAATTCGGCTTCACCGTATCTGGTATGTACGGCGAACGCAACGAATGCATCGGCAGTATCTTCCAGATCACGAACCAGATCACCCTGGGCGTGACGGAAACGGACATCCTCGACCAGCTGCGCAAAATCGTGACGCAGATCGTCCAGGAAGAACAGAACTGCCGCAGTCTCGTTTGGGACCACAATGAAAATACCTTAAAAGATAAATGGCTGCGCACGTACGGCACCCTCAGCCAGGCCTGGCTCTTAGGCGATCAGGAATCCCTGAGCCTGGCCAGCGACCTGCGTTTCGGTATCGACATGAATGTCATCCCCGTACAGCCTCTGGCTTATGAAGCCATCATGACCGTCGTCGAACCGGCGTATTTGCAGCTCAAAGCCGGCACGGAACTGGACGGGGAAGAACTGGAACACCAGCGGGCCGAAGCCGTGCAGCACGTACTCCATGCTTACCAGAGGAAGTGATTTCCCATGATGAACAATCGTCTTACAAATGACGCCAAAGCCGTCCTGCAGTATGCGCAGGAAGCGGCACAAAAATTCCACCATGATTATGTCGGGACCGAACATATCCTGCTCGGTCTCGTTCTCAATACAGACGGCATTGCCGGCCTGCTCCTCAACCAATTGGGCCTGACGCCGGAAAACGTCACGCGCGCCATCGAACAGCACGTCGGCTGGGGCCAGGATACGCCGTCGAAACTGCGCCTGACGCCGCGCACAAAACGGGCCATGGAACTGGCCGTGCGCGAAGCGAACCGCCTGGAACAGAACTACGTCGGCACGGAACACATGCTGGCGGGCATCCTTGAAGAAGGGAGCGGCATGGCCGTCCAGATTCTCGAAGATATGGATATCGACCCGGACCTCGTCTCCCAGCGCCTGAGCGAGCTGATGAACGACCCGGCCGTCGAAGGCGGCGAAGCGGCCCCGGCCAAGAGCGGCAGCGACCTCTCCCAGTTCGGCCGCGACCTCAACGAATGGGCCAAGAAAGGCAAAATCGACCCGGTCATCGGCAGGGAAAAGGAAATCAGCCGCGTCATCCAGATCCTCAGCCGCCGCACGAAGAACAACCCCGTCCTCATCGGTGCGCCCGGCGTAGGCAAGACAGCCATCGCCGAAGGCCTGGCCCAGCGCATCATTACGGGCAACGTGCCGGACAGCCTGCAGGACAAGCGTATCTTTTCCCTTGACCTGGCCAGCATCGTCGCCGGCACGAAGTACCGCGGTGAATTCGAAGAACGGATCAAGCGCATCCTCGAAGCCATCGAAGCGGACGACTCGATCATCCTCTTCATCGACGAAATCCACCAGCTCATCGGCGCCGGTGCCGTCGAAGGCGCTATGGATGCGGCCAATATCCTCAAGCCCGCCCTGGCCCGCGGCGACCTGCAGTGCATCGGCGCTACGACCATCGACGAATATAAGAAGCATTTTGAAAAAGATGCCGCCCTGGCGCGCCGCTTCCAGCCCGTCCTGGTCGGCGAACCGAGCGAAGACGACGCCGTGGCCATCCTCTTCGGCCTGCGCGACCGCTACGAAGCCTTCCACAAGGCCCGCATCACGGACGACGCCGTAAAGGCTGCCGTCAAGCTGTCGGCACGCTACATTTCTGACCGCTACCTGCCGGACAAGGCCATCGACGTCATGGACGAAGCGGCCGCCCGCGTGCGCATGAAAGTCTATGCGCCGTCGCACGAACTGCAGGACCTGGAACAGAAACTGGCCGATATCAATAAAGAAAAAGAAGCGGCCCTGGCCGGCGAAGACTTCGAAAAATGCGCCTCCCTGCGCGATGCCGGCAAGAAGGTCTCGTCGGAAATCTCGGCCCTCCAGAAAGAAAAGAAGCAGCACGACGACGAAAAGCTCGTGGTCACGGAAAATGACATTGCCGACGTCGTCTCCATGTGGACGGGCATCCCGGTCCAGCAAATCACAGAAACGGAATCGCAGCGCCTCCTCCATTTGGAAGAAGAACTGCACAAACGGGTCATCAGCCAGAACGACGCCGTCACGGCCGTGGCCAAAGCCGTCCGCCGTGCCCGCGCCGGCCTGAAGGATGCCAACCGTCCCATCGGTTCCTTCCTCTTCCTCGGCCCGTCAGGCGTCGGCAAGACCGAATTGGCCCGTACCCTGGCTGCCCAGCTCTTCGGCAGTGCGGACAACATGATCCGCATCGACATGAGCGAATTCATGGAAAAATACAGCGTCTCCCGCCTCGTCGGCGCGCCTCCGGGCTATGTCGGCTATGAAGAAGGCGGCGAACTGACCGACGCCGTGCGGGAAAAACCGTACAGCGTCATCCTCTTCGACGAAGTGGAAAAGGCGAGCAGCGATTTCTTCAACCTTCTCCTGCAGGTCCTCGACGAAGGCCGCCTGACGGACTCCAAAGGCCGTACAGTCGACTTCCGCAATACCGTCATCATCATGACCAGCAACCTCGGTGCGTCCCATCTCAAGCCGTCGGCACCGGTCATGGGCTTCTCCACCGGCGGCGACAGCGAAAAAGACAGAGAAAGTGCCTTCAAGGAAGCCAAAAAGGAAATCATGGCCGACGTAAAGCGCTTCTTCCGCCCGGAATTCCTCAACCGTATCGACGAAATCATCGTCTTCAAGCCCCTCGACCAGAAAGACCTGCGCCAGATCGTTGACATCCTGCTCAAAGACCTGACCAAGCGCCTCGGCGAAAAGGGCATCGCCATGGACTGGACGACGGCCGCCGACGACATCCTCGTCAAAGAAGGCACGGACTTCGCCTACGGCGCCCGTCCCCTGAAGCGGGCCATCCAGAAACTCGTCGAAGACCCGATTTCCGAAATGCTCCTCAGCGGTGACGTCAAAGACGGCAACACGATCCACGTCGACAGTTTGGACAAGAAGAAGCTCGTCTTTACGACGGAGTAAGGAGCAGTCATGGCAAAGAAAAAGACCCGTTATGTCTGCACCAACTGCGGCAGTGTTTCCAGCCGCTGGCTCGGCCGCTGCCCGCAGTGCGGCGAATGGAATACGATGGAAGAAGAACAGATTGCGCTGGAAGCGCCGAAGGGGGCGCGCAGCATGCAGCGCAGCGGTCCGGCTTCCAAGGCGGCATC
>URLP01000065.1 GCA_900548635.1 uncultured Megasphaera sp. | reverse complement strand
CGGCCCCTACGCCGCATGCGGCCTGCGTTCGACGAACGATGAACTATTTCCCCTCGAATTCCGCTTTCATGGCCGTGCGGGTGTGTTCGTCCGTGCCGAGGAGGATGGCGAGGCGGCCCATGATTTCGGCGCCTTGGACGATGATCGGTTCGATGCTTTTAGCTTTGACAGCATTGGCGATGCCCACGGAGTGGCCCGGCATAGGCGTGTCGCCTAAGGCGAGGTGGACGTGGACGGCCGGGCACTGGTAGCTGACGTTGCCGATGTCCGAGCTGCCGCAGTCACTGGGCGGCGTGAAGGGGATACCCATTTCGGTGAGGACTTTTTCCGCTGCCTGCGTGGCCGTTTCGTTCCAGCGGAAGTCGTCGTATTTGCAGCCCATCTGGGTAACGTCGTACGTCGTTTCCGTGGCGATGGCCGCGCCTTTGAAGCAGTTCATGACTTTCGCGACGACTTTATCCAGGTATTCCCGTTCGCTGTGGCGGATGCAGCATTCGACTTCGGCGTAGTCCGGGATGACATTGGACGCTTCGCCGCCGTTGACGATGTACGAGCCGATGCGCGTTTCCGGACGGACGTGCTGGCGCAGCATGTCGATGGCGTGCAGGGCCAGCATGACGCCGTTCAGGGCGTTGCGTCCTTCCCAGGGGCCGCTGGCGGCATGAGCCGTCTGACCGTGGAAGGCGATGCGGTAGTCATCAAGGGCCAGGAAGTGGCAGTTGGCGTTCGTTTCCGTCGGCGAGACGTGGACCATGACGGCGAAATCGTAATCCTTGAAGATGCCCTGGTCGCACATGATGACTTTACCGCCGCGCAGTTCTTCATCAGGCGTGCCGATGAGGTCGACGTCGACGGGCAGGTCCTTCATTTCCTTTAAGGCGGCTGCCGCCAGGAAGCTCATGGCGCCGTTGGCCGAATGGCCGCAGCCGTGGCCGATGCCGGGCAGGGCATCGTATTCGGCAAGGATGGCCATTTTCAGGACCGGCTTTTCGACGCGCCGGGCCACAGCCCGGAAGGCCGTCGCCTGACCGGTAAAGTTTTCTTCCACAGCCATCCCCAGTTTGCGGCAGAGGTCGACATAGTGGGCGCAGGCGTGAACTTCTTCACCGGACAGTTCCGGGTCGTTGGCAATCGTATAATTCAGCTGAAAGGCTTCGGATTCATGGCGTTTGAAGCCTGCTTTCAAGTCTTCGAGGTAACTCATGCAATAAAACTCCTTTTAACCAATAATGAACATATATAAGGGAATGACGATGATGCCCATGACGACAGTCAGGAAGCTGACTTCCGTCGAATAGCGTACATCGGCGCCGACGGACTTGGCGACGACAGTCATCTGGGTCATGGCCGGCATGCTGGCCTGCATGGTGAAGACCTGGGCCGACATGGGCGTAACCGGGATGAAGGGCAAGAGCACGAGGACGCAGGCCGGGCAGACGAGGAAGCGGCCCACGAGGGCGCCGATGATGTCCCGGTCCCACTTGACGGACGAGAGGGAAATACCCGTCATTTCAATACCGATGACCATCAGCGACAAAGGCGTGGCCATGTTGCCGACGTACTGGAAGGACGTGAGCAGGAAATCCGGCAGCTTGATATTGGCCATGATCAGGGCAAGGCCTGCCAGGAAGCCCAAAAGAGGCGGCGAAAAGACTTTCTTCAGCGTCGTCAGAGAAAAGAGAGGCATGTTCCCCTTGCCGCCCATGCTGTCGTTGACGATATGGTAGACGCCGAGAGTCCAGAACATGGTCGTGTTGGCCATGTAGTAGAGCATGACCGAGGGCACGCTCTTCGTCCCGAAGAGGGCCAGGTTGACAGGCAGGCCGATGAAAATCGTATTAGCAATGAAAAAGCAGGTAATGAAGACGCCCTGCCGGTCCTGACGAATGTGCAGGACCTTTGCTGCCAGGCGCCCGACAAAATAGGCCAGGAAAATAGAGGCAAAGGGTAGGACCAGGTCCGGCACGATGCGCAGGAACGAATCGTGTGTGAAATCCTTTTCCAGCTGGCAGAGCATGTATAAAGGCAGGCTGACCTTCATGACCAACTTCGTAAAGACGGCGCTCATGTCCGGCCCAAACCAGCCCTTCTTCGCTAAAATGAAACCGATAGAAATGATGAATAAGACTTCAAAAATACCTTGCAGGCCGTGCAGTATACCCTCCACATCACCGCTTCCCTTCTAATTGATATAAGTCTGTCCGCCTGTCGCGGAAGACGTTGATTTGTCGGCGGATGTCGTCGACCTGGGAGAGGTCGATCTCTGCCGTAATAATTTCTTCGCCGTCTCCCCCTTCTTCGATGATTTCACCCCAGGGATCGATAAGCATCGAGTGGCCGCCGAAATGGAAGGCGCCGCAGGAACCGCAGCTGTTGACGGCGGCGACAAAGAACTGGTTCTCAATGGCCCGGGCCTGATTGAGGATCTGCCAGTGCTTGAGCCGTTCTACGGGCCAGGCGGCCGGGACGAAGAGGATCTTCGCGCCGCTCAGGGCGGCCAGGCGGACCCATTCGCCGAAGCGCAGGTCATAACAGATGATGGAGGCCATGGGGACGTCGCCCAGATAAAAGGTATTCAGACGCTTCCCGGCCGTAAAGACATCGTCTTCCCGGCCCGGCGTGAAGAGATGGCACTTATCGTAGGACGCGGCCAGATTGCCTTCTTCGTCGAAGACGTACGTCGTATTGTAGAGCGTCTCCCCTTCCCTGCGAGCAACGGAGCCGCCAACGATCTGGATATGACAGGCTTCCGACAGGTCATGGAGAAATTCCTTCGTCTTTTCGCCCCCTGCATCGGCCAGGTTCAGGACATCGGGCGGATAAAAAGAGACGTCCCACAGTTCCGGCAGGACAGCGATATCCGCACCATTCGCAGCGGCTGCGCGCACGGCCTTGGCGATCTTGCGGCAGTTCATCTCCCTGTCTCCCGGGACGATGACGGGCTGGATCAAGGCTATTTTCATAAAATTCCCCCCTTTTTGCTTTATTATACCACAAGGCGAACTTGAAAAAATCCCTTCTTCTTGTTATAGTGAAAATAACTTTTAACTTGAAGAAGGGATTTTTATGACTTGTACTGATGTTGATGAAAAAATGAAGGATTGGCTGCAAAGCCTGATGACCTGCCGGGAATGCCACCTGCGCGATGAAGGGAACCGGGGGCCGACGCGCTATTCCGGCGATGCGTCGTCACCATTGATGTTCGTCGGCGAAGGACCTGGCGGTGTGGAAGATGAATACGGCGTGCCCCTCGTCGGCCCGTCGGGACAGCTCCTCGACAAGGCCCTCTGGAGTGTCGGCCTGACGCGGGACCACGTCTACGTGACGAACATCGTCAAATGCCGGCCCAAGAACAACCGCACGCCGACCTTGGAAGAAGGGCGCCGCTGCGCGGACATCCATTTGGTAAAGGAAATCGAACTCGTAAAACCAAAAGTCATCGTCTGTCTCGGCAAAGTGGCCTTCCAGTACTTCTACGGCCGGGCGGCCAGCATCATGCGTAACCGCGGTAAATGGTTCACGTGGCGCGGCTACGACGTCATGCCCACGTACCACCCGGCCTTCCTCCTGCGTCAGACGGGACACGAACTGGTCGAATCGAAATGGCAGGTCTACTACGACTTCAAAGCCGCCGTCGAAAAAGCCAAAGCCGCCCTGCCGGACTATACCTACCAGAGCCCGGAAAAGCCGGATCTGCTGACGCAGTTCGCGGAACTGAAAGAACAGAGGCATTTCTAAAAACTGTAAACTACAAACTCTTAATCAAACTTCCGGTCGTAGAGGTGGCTCCGTTCGAGGAATTCTTCTACTGTCGGGAAGCCGAGTTTCTTTAAGAGTTCGATGACGTAGGGGTTTTCCATCGGTGTCTTGTAGGCCGCTTCTTTGCCGTAGGCCTGGACGTTGGCTTTGCCTTCTTCTTTCTTGATGATAGCCCGCGGACCGCCGACGCAGCCGCCCATGCAACCCATGCCTTCGAAGAAGTTGCCGTCCCGGTTGCCGGCCAGGATATCATTGATCATGGCTTTGCAGTTCGGGACACCGTCAGCACGGCGTGTCTTGATATCGATTTTCCGGTCCGGATTGAGCTGATGGACCGTTTCCTTGACAGCTTCAGCGACGCCGCCGGCATAGGCATAGCTGATGCCCGCTTCCGAAGCGTGGGGCACGTTGTCTTCCGGCAGGCTGGCCAGGTCAATATCCGTGACCGAAAAGAGGTCGCGTAGTTCCTGATAGGTCAGGACATGGTCGATGGCACCGGCAATATCCGCTTCCTTCCGTTCTGCTTTTTTGGCCAGGCAGGGGCCGATGAAGACGGTCTTCGCCTTCGGATGGAGGGCCTTGACGGTACGGCCGCCGGCAATCATCGGCGAAACGGAACCGGGGACGTTGGGCAGGAGCTGGTGATAGAGTTTGCGGATCATGGCAATCCACATGGGGCAGCAGCAGCTCGTCAGCTGGAACTGTTCTTCGCTGTTGACGTTCTTATCGAATTCCAGAGCTTCCTTCAAGGTCAGGATATCGGCAAAGACGGCGACTTCCAGCATACCCGTAAAGCCGAGGCGCTTGAGGGCCGTGCGCAGTTTGCCCATGGTGACGTCCGGACCGAACTGACCGGAAACAGCCGGGGCGACGAGGGCGTAAATCGGGCCGTCATAGTCATGCAGGTCCTGCACGGCCGGGATGAGGTCCTTGCGGGTCTTCAGGGCATCGAGTTTGCAGGCATCGACACAGGCCTGACAGCCGACGCAGTTCTTGTCGTCGACGACAACGCCGTCGGGACCGTTCTTGATAGCGCCCCAATCACAGGCTTCCTGGCAGTGACGCGGTTCATCGGGCGGGCAAAGACAGGGTTTGACACGCCAGACGAGGGGATGGTCATCGGGATGGGCCAGGCAGTCGATGAGCTTCGGGTCGCCGTCCGGTACGCTGACAGGCTTGCCGTCGACAGCGCGCTTAAGCATTTCCTGATACAATTCGTCTAATGTTTTCATGAGAAACCTCCTTTGTGAACATCTTCTAACACAGACTAATACAGCTTTATTGTAGCAGATTTTTCGTCATTACAACAGTTTTATGATAATTTTATGTCCTATATTGAAAAAGCTTGCCCAGATTGATATAGTGAGTACGATTTGCAAAAAAAAGGAGGCTTTTTTCATGAAAGGCATCGCCGATTTTACACGCGGTCCAGTAACGAAACAATTAATCTGTTTTGCCCTGCCCCTCTTCAATCAAGCGTGTTATATATTCGGATACGGTTAAGCCGCTTTCCTTTACTTTTTCATCAAGCAATTTCTTTGTATGAGCTGTACACCGAGTATTTATTTGGACGGTTTTCTTTTCTTTCTCTTCTCTGTCATAATATTCCTTTCTGTTGTTTAACTGTTTTTCGATATTACGTTTCCTCAAAGATTTACTCATAATATGACCACCTTTCTTTGCTATACAGTCTCTTTCTTGACTTATGGAAAAAACTTTAGTTTTTTCCTATGATAGGATAAACTTTATAAGAATTATGAATTTTATGAAAAGATTTAAAAGGTAATATAATCAACTCCTTCATTTGACATCATTTAAGAACAATTGAAATCATTCTTTCTTTATTAACATGTTTTAGTATCCATAAAAAAACAAAAAAAGAAGAGAGAACGCAATACACGTTCTCTCCCATATATAAACGTTATTGTAACTATCTACCCTTTCCGCATTTCATCAAAGTGTTTTCCCATGATTTGTGCAGCCTCCTTCTTTTTACTATCCAAGGGATGTAAGTAAAAACCAGGATCTCAATGCACGACTCGCTAAATTAGAGGCCCTCGTCGCCTCTAAATAACACGATTTCCTCCTTAGACAAAAAGGCATCCTTTGACTTGCAGCAGCGAGGGATGTCTTTTTGCTATTGTTTCTGAAATCTTATGGTCAACAGGAATAACACATGAAAAACCTTTATTGACAGGAGTATGAAAAGGGATTATACTGAGCTGTATTTAGCAAAATGCAGTTTCTTACAATAAAAAAAGGAGGCTATCATGCTATTCAAAACGATTAGTCGCCACCTTCTCGGCAAGCCTTTGGAGAATACCAAACTCGAGGGCGAACAGATGCCAAAATGGAAGGCCCTGCCTATTTTCTCATCGGATGCCCTGTCATCCGTCGGGTACGGGCCGGAACAGATTGCCATCGTCCTGGCTTCGGTACCGACCTTAGCGACATACCGTTATTTCGGACCTATCGTCTTAGCTATCATTGCCTTATTATTCATCGTTGCCCTGTCCTATACCCAGGTCGTCCGGGTCAATCCGGGCGGCAGCGGTTCCTATGGCATCGCCATGAAATACCTCGGTGTCTACCCGGCCCTTACGGCAGGGGCGGCGCTTCTGGCCGATTACATCCTGACCGTTGCCGTTTCCATTTCTTCAGGGACGGCGGCGCTGGTCAGTGCCTTTCCGGTCCTCCACCCTTATCACGTCTACCTTGACCTCGGCGTTCTCATCCTGATGATGATCGTCAACCTGCGCGGTACCAGGGAGGCCTCAACCGTCTTCGTCTGGCCGACGTACTTCTTCTTGGCTGCCATGGGGATCACCTTAATCGGCGGCTTCTATCAAATCTGGAACGGCACCCTCACGGCTCATACCGTCGCTGTCGAAACGGTAGCCCCATTGAATCAGACCGCCTTGATGCTCATCGTCCTGCGGGCCTTTGCTAACGGCTGTAGTTCCATGACCGGCATCGAAGCCATTGCCAACGGCGTCACCATGTTCAAGGCGCCTCAGCAAAAAAACGCCATCGAAACGACGGCTATCATGGCCTGTATCCTGGCAATCATGCTCGGCGGCCTCGGTTACCTCATCATTTATCTTCACCTCTTGCCGACACAAGGCTACACCCTATTGTCCCTCCTTGTCGAAGATATCTTCAGCCGGACCTTTATTTACTATGTCATCCAGATTTTGATGATGGTCATCCTCTACATCGCCGCCAATACGGCCTACAACGGCCTGCCGCCTCTTCTTTCTTTCATGGCCGTCGACGGCTACGTCCCCCGCTACTTTGCCAACCGCGGTGAACGCCTGAGCTATTCTAACGGCATCCAAGTCCTGACGCTCATGGCCGGCATCTTGATTGTCCTCTTCCAGGGTAATATTGAGCACCTCATTTCCCTCTATGCCATCGGCGTATTCCTCTCCTTCACCATTGCCCAATCGGCCATGGTCGTCTACTGGAGACAATGCCGGGAACGAAACTGGCGCCTCTTTTCCGTCATCAACGGCTTCGGTGCCCTGGTCACGGCCTGCGTCGTCGTCATCGTCCTCATCACCAAATTCATCTACGGAGCCTGGATCATCGTCCTGCTCATCCCGACCTTGGTCTATATGTTCCTTAAAGTCCATCATCACTATGATGACGTCCGAGAACAGCTGTTGCTGACACCGGAAGAGTATACGAAAGTCATGACCACCGACTTAGGCCGCAATATCATCATCATCCCCATCGCGTCCCCGACTCAAGCCGTAGCCAAGGCCATTCGCTACGCCAAGATCATCAGCGGTCCGAAAGATAAAATCTATGCCGTCCACGTCTACAGCGACGATGAACGGGGTAAAAAAATCAAAACCTTGTGGCGCCAACTGGAACCCGACATCGAGCTCATCATGCTTCAATCGCCTTATCGGCAGTTGACGGACCCGCTCATCACTTTTATCCAAGAGCTGCGGAAAGAGACGGCTCCGAAAGATACGATTACCGTCCTCATTCCGGAATTTGAAACGAAAAAATTATGGCACCGCCTGCTTCACAACCAGAGCGGCTGGCTGCTAAGACTCCGTACCCTGCCTTACTTAGACGTCGTCGTATCGACAGTCCCCTTGCAGTTTACGAAATAGAAATCAAGTAGCATCTACAACAAAGCCCCGTCGAAGGAAATTTCTTCGACGGGGCTTTCTGTTATGGAACTGTCATCGGGAGATGGTCAGTTATTTTTTATAGAGCATGCGGACCGAATTGAGGACACACAGGGCGGCGACGCCGGAATCGGCAAAGACGGCAGCCCACATGGAAGCGTAGCCGGCAAACCAGGCAATCATGACGACGCCTTACCGCCAAGAAGACATAATTGTCCTCATTTATATATCCTTTCGATTCCAGATATTGGAATTGTTTTCTTTTAAGTTGTTCTAATAATTGGCTGAGGAAGTCACTGATGTAAACTGTCCGGATGGACTTATCCGTCTTTGGATTAGATACTTCAGTACAACGAGATGATACATATTTCACAGACCTCTGAATACAGATTTTTTTCTCATCCCAGTCTATATCCGACCATCGCAAGGCGCTAACTTCACCTTTTCGCATCCCTGTCATCAAAGTTAAATAAAATATAGCCCTGTGTTTCAATTCACTGTAGTTATCAGGTAAATCATCTATTGCCTTCAGCAATTTCTTCAGCTGTTCTTCCTGAATAATGGGATAGTGATGATAATTAGGCTTTGGTATTTCTCTGTGTTCTAATCTGTCACAAGGATTTTCCTTGATATAGCCCCATTCAACAGCTTTAGACAGGATATGTTTTAAAAGAGCAAAGTTTTTGTGAATCATCGTCTCTGACAAGAATCGTTGTTTTTGCCTAGAATTATGATGAATCTCACTCCGGTGAAGTTCATAGATGAAAGCCCGGATATCTTCAACGTTGATATTTTCGATAGGTTTGTCATGGAAGAATGGCCGAATCCGGTTTCGCAACAGTGTCCGGTTATGTTCCCTTGTCGTCATGGCCAGATGGATATTATGCCTCTTATCCCAGATACCGACAAAATTATCAAAGGTAATTGCCATATCCTTATGGACAGGAGCAGCTACTTCTTCAGCTTGTAATTCTTTTGCCTGAAGTTGTAGTCTGAATTTATCTAGTTCCTTCATAGCGGCTCTTTTGGATTTAGCTACGATGCGTTTACTTTTACGGATTTTGTTGCCGTCCTTATCTTGACCTATATAGACCCGAAGCTCCCAATGACCATTTCCTCGATTGATTACAGTAGCCAACAATTACACCTCCTAAAAAAGAGGCTCACTTAGAGAGCCTCTTTGATATGCTACGATACTATAAATTGTATTTTTATTACCATTTCATTCATAAATCATTGCCCCTTTTTATTTTCCATAAAACAGCTTAACCATGCGGTTTATAGGCTATTTAAAGCTTGTATTCTATAAATGTAGAGCTTGTATTCAGGGTCAAACTGCACCCCTCCTGCACCCCTTTTGAAGAAAAATCACTAAAAATCAGCGAAAATGTACAGTAAAACAATTACTCAGAAAATCAATAAAAAAAGGCGGAAAAAGCTAGATTTTATCTGCTTTTCCGCCTATTGTTAACCATTATAAAAGGCCGTAAGGCCTTATTTTACCTGTATTTCAAGAAAATCCTTCGAAAACCTTTACAAACCGCATGAATACTGGTAAAATGGACAAGTAAAAGTTCATGCGGGTGTAATTCAGTGGTAGAATACGAGCTTCCCAAGCTTGGTACGAGGGTTCGATCCCCT
>URLP01000064.1 GCA_900548635.1 uncultured Megasphaera sp. | reverse complement strand
GCCCAGTTTTTCGCAGAGGTCGTTATAGTATTCGATAGGCGATTTGCCCGTGACAGCGCGGATTTCTGCGGCCAAAAGGCCCATGATCATGCCGTCTTTATCGGTCGTCCAGACGCTGCGGTCCTTGGCGATGAAGGAACCGCCGGCACTTTCTTCGCCGGAGAAGGCGATCTTGCCGTCCGTATAGAGGGGGCCGAAGTATTTGAAGCCTACCGGCACTTCGTACATGGGGATGTCGAGGAGCTTGGCGGCCCGCGTGAGCATGTCCGTCGTGACGACGGTCTTGGCGATGCCCAGGCCTTCGAAGTTGCGGTGCGTCATCAGGTAGTGCGCGGCCACGGTGAGGAAGGCGTTGGCCGAAATCATGCCTTCTGCGCCGGAGACGATGCCGAAGCGGTCGTAGTCCGGGTCATTGGCCAGGATGAGGTTATAGTCGCCGGCCTGTTTGGTGACGGCCGACATGACATAGGCCGACGAGCAGTCCATGCGCACTTTGCCGTCGTGGTCGTAGTTCATGAAGGTGAACTGCGGGTCGTACGTATCGTTGACGAAATCGAGGCCGAGATGGTACATGTCGGAGATGCGGTGCCAGTAGTTCATGCCCGAGCCGCCCAGGGCGTTGACCAGGATGCGCAGCTTGGCGTCGCGGATGGCGTCGAGGTCGATGATCGAATCGAGTTCGGCCACGTAGAGGCCCTTGTAATCATAGGGGACGACGAGGCTGCTGGCTTTGGCTTCGTCATAGGGCATCTTGCGGACTTCTTCGTTATGGCCTTTGAGGAGGCGGTTCGCTTCCGTTTCGATGGTCTTCGTGATGTCCGAGCCCGCCGGGCCGCCCGTGATGGGGTTGTACTTGATGCCGCCGTGTTCCGGAGGATTATGGGACGGCGTGATGATCAGGCCGTCGGCGAGGCGGTTTTCGCGGCCCTTGTTGAAGCGCAGGATAGCGCGGGAAACGGACGGCGTCGGCACGAAGTCCCCTTCACTGTCGACGTAGGCCGTCACGCCGTTGGCAGCGAGGACGGAGAGGACCGTTTCATAGGCCAGTTTCGATAAATAATGCGTATCTTCGCCGACAAAGAGGGGGCCTTCAGCACCGAACTGTTTGCGGAAATTGCAGACGGCCTGCGTGATGGCCGCGACGTGGTCTTCCGTGAAGCTGCCGTTGCCGGCCTGGCCGCGATGGCCCGACGTGCCGAAGCGGACCTGCTGGTGCGGATCCGAGACATCGGGATGCATCGCATGATATGCCGCAGCGATGGCTTCTAAATCAATGTAATCTTCTTTTCTTACTTTGGTACCTGCCAATTCATGTACTGCCATACTTATCACCTGCTTCTTTATTTTGACAAGGCTCCGGCGATTTTATACAATAACAATGATGACAAAAGGCTCATCGCACCTGTCGGAGCTGCCATTGTCATTAATTTATATTCATTATAACAAAAAATGCATCAATATCCTAGATATCTGCAAGAAGAAAGGTGGCTTCTATGACAAAATTTATCTCCTGGAACGTCAACGGCCTGCGGGCAGCCATGAAAAAAGGCTTCCTCGACACCTTCAAGGCCCTCGACGCCGACGTCTTCTGCCTGCAGGAAACAAAGCTCCAGGCCGGCCAGATCGACCTGGACCTGCCGGGCTATGAACAATACTGGAATTATGCCGACCGCAAGGGCTACAGCGGTACGGCCATTTTCACGCGTCTCTCCCCCCTCTCAGTCCGCTACGGCATGGGCATCGACGAACACGACCACGAAGGGCGCCTGATCACCCTGGAATTTGCGGATTACTTCTTCGTCACCTGCTACACGCCGAACAGCCAGAGCGAACTGGCCCGCCTGCCGTACCGCATGAAGTGGGAAGATGACTTCCGCGCCTATCTCCTCAGTCTGCACGAAGCGAAGCCCGTCATCGTCTGCGGCGACCTGAACGTGGCCCATGAAGAGATCGACCTCAAGAACCCGAAGACGAACCACAAGAACGCCGGCTTCTCTGACGAAGAACGTCAGAAGATGACGGACCTCCTGGCCGCAGGCTTCACGGATACGTGGCGCTACTTCTACCCCGACGTGACGGGCATCTATTCGTGGTGGAGCTACCGCTTCAAAGCCCGTCAGAACAACGCAGGCTGGCGCATCGACTATTTCCTGACGACGAAGGACCTCGACAGCCGCCTGGAAAAAGCGTCGATCTACACGGACATCACAGGCAGCGACCACTGCCCGGTCGGATTGGAATTGAAATAATCCATCCACCCGAAAGGAGAGATTGTTATGTTAAAGAAATTGACTACTGCCCTGCTGGCCTGCACGGCTTTGACCCTGCCCCAGGCCTTTGCCTTATCCGTCCTGCCCGAAGCCGGGGTCAGCCTCGGCGTCGGCACGAAAGAACAGTACGCCGAAGCCAAAGTCCTGCCGCGGACGACGATTGGCTACAAACGGGCCGACCGCGACCAATACGGCAACCAGAACGACATCTATGCCAAATACAACGTCATCGGCTCGAAAGTCCAGCTCCTCGGTGGCTGGCGCAATAACATCGACGAACAGTCGAGTTCGACGTCCTTCTACGGCGGCATCGGCGTCGCTGCCCCGCACATTCTGGGCCTCCAACCTTATGCGACTTATGTCAAAGGCTCGCATTTCGCAGAAACCCAGGCCGGCCTCAATTACAACATCGCCTTCGGCTGGGGATTGAACATCAATTACCACAATTATATGCCTGAAGACGGCGACAACGAACACGGCGTCGGTGCCGGCGTGACCTTCCATTTTTAACCATCTGCTGACTGCTAAAAAAGGCGCTGTCTTCATGGGACAGCGCCTTTTTTCTATAACCTACAAACGATTAAAAAGCATTGTGGGAATATTCGTAATACATGTCAGTGAGCTGATCCATTTTATCGCTCATTTCGACCATGAGGTTCGAAGCCGTGTCGTAGTCGTCGGCGGCAAGGGCTTTCTTGATGCGCGAGAAGATGGAGAGGCCTTTTTCCGTGTCGCGGCCTAATTCCGTGCGCAGGGCATTGATCTTGGTCCAGCGTTCAACTTCCAGAGCATTGCTGTCACCGTCAGCATGGAGCTGTTCAGCAGCGATGACTTTAGAGAGGTTTTCCGGAATGATGCGGTACTGGAGTTCCAAAGCCCAGCGGTTGAGAGCGCCGAGTCTGAAGGATTCCATGATGCGTTTCTGGAAAGCATCGCAAGCGAGGTCGTCCAATTTTTCTGGATACGTCGAGAGGGCTTTGAAGTTTTCCCAGACCGTGCGCGGAGCTTTGCCGAACATGGCATTGCGTTCTTCGTCGTTGAAGTTTTCGAAGACATCGACTTCGGAACGATAAGCGCGGTCTTTTTCCAGATAATCGGCATCTTCGCCCGGTTTCTTAGAGAGTTCAGCTAAGAGTTCAGCCGTCGATTTGCCGCTGGAGAGTGCATATTTGATACCATCCAAGGCGCCGAGATAGCACATGGCAATGGCAATGAACGTATTGGTGAACGGGTTCGGAGCGCGGAGTTCGAAACGCGTAGCTGCCGGGCTGGCAATATCGCGGATGAGGCCGGCCAGGACGGAACGGTTACGAGTCGGAACGTCCGGTGTTTCCCCGCCGAGAGCCGTTACGATGCAGACAGGAGCTTCAAACCCCGGTTTCAAACGGTTCAAGGAGTCCGTCGTCGACGATACGAAGGGGTTGATGACTTCGTAGTGTTTGAGGATACCCATGATAGCACCATAACCAAGAGCCGAAAGGAATTCGCTCTTCATGTCGTCCGGGTTGAAGAGGTTGACGAATTTGCCGTTCTTCATGATGGCACCGATACCGAAATGGGTATGTTCGCCAGAACCGGCAACACCGTGGATCGGTTTAGCCTGGAAAGTAACTTCGAGGCCGTTTTCACGGAAGACTTCGCGGACGATGATACGGGCAGCGATTTCGTTATCTGCTGTCTGTACAGGGTCGTTCGTATATTTCCAGTCGACTTCGAGCTGTTCCAGGACGAAGGTCAATTTACCGGAATCATCGATCTGTGCTTTAACGCCGCCGACTTCTTTATGGCCCATTTCCGGAGCAAAGCCGTATTTTTCCAAGCGTTCAACGGTCTGTTCAAGTGCCGTACGGACGACGCCGTGTGTACGCTGCCAATACTGTTCCTGCATCTTCTGGGATGCCGAAAGGAGACGAGTAGCGACATCCTGGCTCGGCGTCTTGACCCAGAATTCCAATTCTGTAGCCGTCGTGAAGACGATCTTTTCGATATCGTCCGGGTTGATGGACGTGCCTTTAATGCCATATTTTTTAACAAGAGCCAAGATCTGGTCGCCTACGTAATCGCAGGTATTGCGAAGGATGGAACGAGAATCGATAAAGCCCGTAGCATGGCGAAGGAAGCTCGGAATACGGAGCGTGCCGACAGGTTTTCCCGTTTCCGGATCGATATTGCCGTCATTGTAGTCGATGAACCAGTTGACGCTCGGGTCGGCTTTGATGTCAACACGGGCATTGGACAAGGTAGCAATGCCCGGCAGGACGACGGAAGAACCATCGGTCTGGAAAGCCGTCGCATTGAAGAATTTATCATATTCATCAAAGAATACACTAATAGGAATCTTTTCGTCCGTATCGTTACCGGCGAGATCGATACCTACGAGAGATACGAATTTAATTTCTGGGTGCTGTTCGAGTAAAGCCAGCACACCTTCTTTACCATATTGACCTGCAGGGATTACATATACTAAATCATCTTTAGCCATCATGACTCCTCCTTTGGGTGAAAAAAAAGACTCCGCCCCTATGGTTAGGTTCGAAGTCTTCTTTGACTCTTGTTTCATGACTTATTTTATTTTCAAATCATGATAAAATCATACAATCAATCAGTTTATTTGTCAATAGATTTTTTAGAAAAATCTAACAAAACTAATTATTTTGTAAAATTTCTCGAACAATCTGTGAAACAAGCTTGCCGTCGGCCTTACCTTTGACTTTCGGCATGACGAGCTTCATGACGTCGCCCATCTTCAGACCGCTCTGACCGGCAACGGCTTCGTTGACGACCTGGCGGATTTCATCGGCTGTCAGCTGTTTGGGCATGTACTTTTCGAGTACGGCCATTTCAGCTTTCGTTTCGTCGACCAGGTCCTGACGGCCGGCCTTTTCGAATTCAGCCAACGATTCCTTGCGCTGTTTCATTTCTTTGGCAATGACGGCGCCGACGCCAGCGTCATCGAGTTCGCATTTGCCGTCGATTTCCGTGTTGCGGATGGACGAACGGACCATGCGGATGACGGAGAGAGCCGTTTTACCGGCTTCTTTGGCTTTCATCGCCGTTTTCATGTCCTGAAGCAGTTCTTCTTTAAGAGACATGCTATCACCCTTCTTACATTCGATTATGCTCTGTACTTCCGTTTACGCGCTGCTTCGGATTTCTTCTTTCTGCGGACGCTCGGTTTTTCGTAGTGTTCACGTTTCCGTACTTCGGAGAGAACACCTGCTTTTTGGCAAGAACGTTTGAAGCGGCGAAGTGCGCTGTCCAACGATTCGTTTTTACCAACTCTGATTTCTGCCATTCTAATATCCCTCCCTCCAAGGTATGATAGGGAGTGCTTTTACTGCACACAATGAAATTATACTCAGATTGTGGGCATTTGTCAACATTTTCTGAGGTTCAGCGTATAAATTTACTGAATACATAATTGCCGTATCCTAAACCTTCCTCACTGAGGCAACAGCCATGTTCCGTGCGCACCAGGAGCCCCTCGCGGACGAGGCCGTCGATGACGGCGCCGAAGTCCTTTTCGATGGGCCTGCCGAAGCGGCGCGCGTAGTCGCCGTAGTCGAGACCTGCGCGGCGGCGCAGGGCCAGGAAGCAGTAGTCTTCGACGAGGCGCTTGGCGTCGATTTCAAGGCATTCAGCGACGACGCTTTCCTTTCCTGCCCTTTTCAGGTAGTTCGGGATGTTGGCCAGATTGGCCCAACGGCGATGCCCGTCAAAGGAATGGGCCGAGACGCCGAAGCCGATGTACGGCTCATAGGTCCAGTACTTGCTGTTGTGGCGCGACTCGAAAGGGCCCTTGGCGTAGCTCGAGATTTCATAGTGATGGTAGCCGTAGCGGTGCATCTTCTCGTGGACTTCGCGGAATTCCCTTTCCACCAGGTCCGCATCCGGCAGGTGCCAGCGTCCTTTCTCGAGGCCGGCTTTGAGCTGCGTCCCGTCTTCGACGATGAGGCTGTAAATGGAAGCGTGGACGACGGGCAGTTCGTCGAGGATCTGCAGGTCGCAGTCCACATCTTCCAGGCTCTGGCCGGGCAGGCCGTACATGAGGTCGATAGAGAGATTGCGGAAGCCCGCATCGTACGCGGCGAGAACCGCTTTCTTCCCCTCCCCTGCCGTATGGACACGGCCGAGGCCAGGCAGGAGGTCGTCGGAAAAGGACTGGATGCCGATACTGAGGCGGTTGATGCCAAGCTGCCGAAGAGAGGCAGCGTACGCTTGATCGAGGCTTTCCGGATTGGCTTCGAGCGTGATTTCCGCATCCTTTGTGAGGACGAAGGTCTTTCTGATACTGGCCATGATGCGTTCCAGTTCCGCCGCCGTCAGGAGAGACGGCGTGCCGCCGCCGAAATAGAGCGTGTCCGCTGTCTCTCCGGTATAGGGACTGGCCTCGATTTCCCGGCAGAGGGCCGTCACATAGCCTGCCTGATAGCGCTTTAGGCCGCCATAAGACGGAAAGTCGCAGTAAAGGCATTTCTGGCGGCAGAAGGGAATGTGTACGTAGAGGCCGATCATGTTTCGTCGACTTTGAGGACGGCCATAAAGGCTTCCTGCGGGATTTCGACGGTGCCGAACTGCTTCATGCGCTTCTTGCCTTCCTTCTGTTTTTCCAGGAGCTTGCGCTTACGGGAAATATCGCCGCCGTAGCATTTGGCCAGGACGTCTTTGCGCAGGGCAGCCACGTTTTCGCGGGCAATGATCTTGTTGCCGATGGCCGCCTGGATTGGAATCTGGAAGAGCTGGCGCGGGATGAGGCTGCGCAGCTTTTCGACGAGGGCGCGGCCGCGGCGGGCAGCGAAGTCCTTGTGGACGATGACGCTCAGGGCGTCGACGACGTCGCCGTTGATGAGGATGTCCATCTTGACCATGGGCGAGGTCTGGTAGCCGTTCAGTTCATAGTCGAGAGAGGCATAGCCGCGCGTCGCCGACTTGAGGACGTCGAAGTAGTCGTAGAGGATTTCGCAGAGGGGCAGGTTGTAGATGAGGGAGACGCGCGTGTCGTCGAGGTAGTCCATGGTCACGTACTGACCGCGGCGGTTCTGGGAGATTTCCATGACTGTGCCGACCATGTCCTTGGGGATGATGATCGTCGTCTTGACCAGCGGTTCTTCGATGTGGTCGATTTTCGTCATGTCCGGCATTTCCGACGGGTTCGAAACTTCGACCATCGTCCCGTCCGTGCAGTAGACGTGGTAGATGACGGACGGCGCCGTCGTGATCAGGGAAAGGTTGTATTCCCGTTCCAGCCGTTCGCGGACAACATCCATATGCAGGAGGCCCAAAAAGCCGCAGCGGAAGCCAAAACCCAGAGCCGACGACGTTTCCGGTTCAAAGAGCAGGGCCGCATCGTTGAGGTGCAGTTTTTCCAGGGCGTCGCGCAGGTTGTCGTAGTCGTTCGTTTCTACCGGATAGAGGCCGCAGTAGACCATGGGCACAGCCTTGCGGTAGCCCGGCAGCGGCTCTTTGGCCGGATTTTCAGCGAGCGTCACCGTGTCGCCGACGCGGCAGTCGCGGACGTTCTTCATGCTCGCTGCCAGATAACCGACGCTGCCGCATTCCAAAGAGGCGACGGGGTGCATCTGGGGCAGGAAGACGCCCGTTTCGATGACTTCGAATTCTTTGCCCGAGGCCATCATGCGGATGCGCTGGCCCGGCTTGACGCTGCCTTCCATGATGCGGATGTTGGCGATAGCCCCTTTATAAGCATCGAAATGGGAGTCGAAGATGAGGGCCCGCAAGGGCTTGTCGCCGTCGTCAGCCGGTGCCGGGATGCGCTGGACGATGGCTTCCAGTACCTTGTCGACACCGTAGCCCGTCTTGGCGCTGATCATGATGGCGTCCGACGTATCGAGGCCGATGATGTCTTCGATTTCCTTGCAGACCCGGTCGGGGTCGGCGCTGGGCAGGTCAATCTTATTGATGATCGGGATGATTTCCAGGTCGTGTTCCAGGGCCAGGTAGACGTTGGCCAGGGTCTGGGCTTCGACGCCCTGGGTAGCATCGACGATGAGCAGGGCCCCTTCGCAGGCGGCCAGGCTGCGCGAGACTTCGTAGTTGAAGTCGACGTGCCCCGGCGTGTCGATGAGGTTCAGCGTATACTGCTTGCCGTCTTTGGCATCATAAATGAGGCGGGCCGACTGGGCTTTGATGGTAATGCCCCGTTCCCGTTCGAGATCCATCGTATCGAGGAGCTGGTCTTCCATTTCCCGTTTGGGAACGGTGCCGGTCATTTCCAACATCCGGTCGGCCAGCGTCGATTTGCCATGGTCGATATGTGCAATGATTGAAAAGTTTCTGATATGATCTGTAGACACGTTCATTCTCCTCTTTTTTTCGAAATTATTGGATGACGCCGCCGCCGAGGACGCGTTCCCCCGTTTCGGCATCGTAAAGTACCAGGGCCTGACCGGCCGTGACGGCGCGCTGGGCATCGTCGAATTCTGCCCGCAGCGTGTCCCCTTCGGGATAGACCGTGCAGAGCGCTTCGCGGGCGGCGTAGCGGATCTTGCCGTAGGCCCGGAAGGGTGCGTGCGGCGCTTTTTCGACCCACGTCGTTTCGCCGGCTGTGACGCTCTTCGAGAAGAGGTCTGCTTCTGAACCGACGACGACCTTGTTGTGGGCTGCGTCGATGGCCGTCACGTAGTACGGGCCGCCGGGGCCGCCGAGATTGAGGCCGCGGCGCTGGCCGATAGTGTAGGCTGCGATGCCCTTATGGCGGCCGATGACTTTCCCTTCTTTATCGACGAAATCGCCGGGCTTGAAGATGCCCTTGCGTTCATGCTGGAGGAAGCCCTTGTAGTCGTTGTCCGGGATGAAGCAGATATCCTGGCTTTCGGGCTTATTGAAGACCGGCAGGCCCCATTCCTTGGCCAGTTCCCGCGTATGGACCTTTTCCAGGTCGGCCATGGGAAAGAGGATGTGCGGCAGAAGGTCCTGGGGCAGCTGATAGAGGACGTAGGACTGGTCCTTGCGGCGGTCCGTACCGCGCAGGAGCGAATAAAGGCCCGTTGCTTCGTCCTTTTCGATGCGGGCATAATGACCAGTCGCCAGGAAATCGGCGCCGAACTGTCGGGCTTTCTCCCAGAGCAGGCCGAATTTAATGTATTTATTGCAGGCAATGCAGGGATTCGGCGTCTTGCCGTGGACGTAGGCATCGACGAAATAGTCGATGACGTCGTGCCGGAAGAGATCGCGGAAATCCAGTGTATAATGGGGAATCCCCAGGACGGAGGCAACGGCTTTGGCGTCGTCTACCGAACTGAGGGAGCAGCAGGCGTGGACGTTGTCGATTGTGCAGGCCGGGTCTTCTTCCCAGAGGCGCAGGGTGATGCCGATGACATCATACCCTTGCTGCTTCAAGAGACCGGCTGTGACCGAACTGT
>URLP01000063.1 GCA_900548635.1 uncultured Megasphaera sp. | reverse complement strand
GGCCGGCCGCGTCGGTGCGGCTATGACTGCTGAAATCGGGACCATGAAGGTCACGGAGCAGATCGACGCCCTGCGCTGCATGGCTGTCAATCCCATTGCCTATCTGGTCGTGCCGCGCTTCGTCGCCTGTGTCGTCATGGTGCCGCTCCTGGCCTTTTACGGCTATGTCATCGGCACGGCCGGCGGCTACGGCGTCGCTACCCTGGGCGCAGGCCTGACGCATTTTACCTACGTCAATTCCATCGAAGTCTTTACGGATGTGAGCGACGTCGTCTACGGCCTGATCAAGGCGATGTTCTTCGGCGGCATCATCGCCCTCGTTGCCTGCAATGAAGGGATGCACGCCAAGAGCGGCGCTGAAGGCGTTGGCCAGGCGACGACAAAATCTGTCGTCACGTCGATCATCTTCATCTTCATCTGCAATTATATCCTTTCTGTACTGTTATATTAAGGAGTATCATGATCCGACTTCGCAATGTGACCGTCGCTTACGGCGACCGGGTCATCCTAGACAACATCAATTTGGATATCCATCAGGGCGAGACCCTGGCCATCCTCGGCGCCAGCGGCTCCGGCAAGAGCACGATCCTGCGCCTGATCATCGGCCTCCAGAAGCCGACGCGTGGCCAGGTCTTCTTCCATGATACGGATATTACAACTTGTAATGAAGAGGAACTGACGGACGTACGCCGCCACATGGGCATGGTTTTCCAGTATTCAGCCCTCTTCGATTCTATGACGGTCGGAGAAAATGTCGCCTTTGGTCTGCGTCAGCATACGCAGGACGATGAGGCGACAATCCAGCGCATCGTCAAAGAAAAGCTGCACCTCGTCGGCCTCGACGGCATCGAGGAGATGATGCCCAATGACCTTTCAGGCGGCATGAAAAAGCGCGTCAGCCTGGCCAGGGCCATCGCCCTCAATCCGCAGGTCATCCTCTATGATGAACCGACGGCAGGCCTCGACCCGCTGCGCTGTATGGATATCAACCGCCTGGTCGTCAGCATGCAGAAAGAAATCCATGCGACATCGGTCATCGTCACGCACGATATGGACTCTGCCTTTTACGTTGCCGACCGCCTGGCCTATCTCCAGGACGGCCGTTTTCGGCTCATTGCCGATAAGAAGACCTTTGCCAATACCGATGATCAGGAAGTGCAGCGCTTTATCCACGGCGGGCGCCTTCCGGAAGAAAGAGGGGATAGCCTATGAAGTGGAGTGCAGAAGCAAAAGTCGGCCTCGTAACGATTGTCGGCGTCCTCTTATTTACCTTTGTCATCCTCAACCTGGCCCATGCGGAAATCTTCGGCAAGCCCGGCTTCGTCATCCATACGGAATTCAAAGATGCCAACGGCCTGCAGAAGGGCAATTCCGTCCGCTATGTCGGCGTCCATGTCGGCAAGGTCCAGAGTGTGACGCCGTCGAAGGACGGTGTCGATGTGGCCATGAAGCTGGAAAAGGGGACGGAAATCCCGCGGGACTCGAAAGTTACGGTCACGACGGACGGTCTGATGGGTGAAAAAATCGTCTCCATTACGCCGGGCAACGATAAGAACCATCTCCTGGCAGACGGTGACTACCTCGACGGCACGCAGAGCAAGACCATGGACGACATGATGGACAGCGCCGGCAAACTCATGGGCAGCGCCGACGACATGGTCAAGAATATCAATGCCATCATCGGCGACCAGAAGACACAGGAAGCCATGCGCGGTTCCATCCAGAACATCGATGCCATTACGGGCAAGACGAGTCAGATGATGGATGCCAACGCCGGCAATATCCAGCAGATCACGGCCAATATGGCGGCCATGACGGCGCAGATGAACGCGTCCATGCAGAACCTCGACGGCGATGGCGCCGCTTCGGCCAATGTGCGGGCGACGGCAGCCAACATGAAGCAGATTACGGACCGTTTCGAAACTATCGCCCAGTCGATGGAAAAGATGACGACGGATCCGCAGACCCAGGCCAATATTCAGACGACCCTGAATAATACGGCCCAGATTACGACGAAAGTGAACAAGATTCTCGGCGGCTCTTCGGACCTCAAGGTTCAGGGCGAAGCCGGTCTTCTTTACAATACAACGAAGAATGAGACGAGCGGCACTGTAAATTTTAGGGTGTACCGCGGCGATACGTTCGGCCTGGTCGGGGCAGAGAACATCGGCAACGGTACGAACCTCAATTTGCAGTACGGCCGCCGGGGCAGCCTCTTTGATACGCGGGCCGGCCTGATCAACGGCGACCTCGGCGCGGGCTTCGACTTCTTCCGGGACGGGCCCTTCCGCCTTTCCCTGGAAGGCTATAATCCCGACGACTGGCGCTTCCGCCTCAAGGCCCAGTACCGACTGGCGCCGGACCTTTACTTCTTCGGCCAGTTCACGCGGCCTATGAGCCGCAGTGACGGCGGCAATTACTACGGTATTAACTATGCTTTTTAGCAGACTTTATAGAAATAACGGGGGTACCCAAGATGAACAATAACTTGTATAAGAAACTGGTCATCGCCATGATGATTACGACCATAGGCACTGTCGCTGCTGCCTCTGCTGCGGATCAAACCGCTGTATACCGGCCTGTCGACCTGGCCCAGGCCGATGCCATCCAGTCCCGTGCCAAAGCGGAGCAGCAGGAAATCAAGCGCGAAAAAGCGCAGCAGAAGAAGGCCGCCAAGGCCGAAGCGAAAGCCAAAGAAGCCGTAACGCCGGTGGACATCACGCCGGAACTGCGTGAAGAACTGGCGCAGAAGATTATCGACGATTCGGACAAACTGGCCGATAAAGCTGCTAAAAAGCGGGCTAAGACGGGAGAAACCGACCCGGTCATCGTCGTCGGCCGCGTACCGACGAACAGCACAGTCGACCTCAACCTGCCGAAGACCGTCCAGATGGCCCTCGATTACAACCGGGACATCAAGAATACCCACTATGCCCTGAAGAAGGCAGAATATGCTATTGATGAAGCAAAAGCCGGCAAGGCACCGAGCGTGGACTACAGCTTCAGTACGCAGCGTTCCCGGGCAACCGATGCCAGCCTGGCTGCTTCACGGAGTCACAACGCCATTTCCAATGCTTTTGGCAATAACCTGTCCGTAACGATCCCTCTCTATACGGGTGGTAGAGTAGAAGGCAATATCGATGTCGCTAAATTAGGCAAGACCAATGCCCAGGAAGAAATCCTGCGCGTCGAACAGGAAACGAAATACAGCGCTATCGAAGGCTATTACGCTCTCTTGGCTTATCAGGAACTGCGCGACGTCTACCATGAAGCCGTCGACAACCTGCAGGGCCACTTAGATAACGTTACGGCCCAGTACAACGTCGGCACGAAGGCCAAAGTCGACGTCCTCTCGTCCGATGTCTCCCTGGCCAACGCCAAGACGACGGCCATTACTGCCGACAACAACGTTGCCATTGCTGAATCGAACTTGAACAATATCCTCGGCCTGCCTTTGGAAACGAAGCTGAACTTGGCCGACCATCAATTGCCTTTCGATACCTATAATATTTCCCTGCAGGAAGCGACGGACTATGCCATGAAGTACCGTCCGGAAGTTCTCCAGGCAGCGGTAGCTGTACAGGAAGCAGAACGGAGCATCGATATCGCCAATGCCGGCAACAAACCGACCGTTTCCGTTACGGGCGGCAATAACTGGGCGGACAACACCTTCCCGGGCATCGATGCCAATAAGCGCAGCTGGAATATCGGCGCCGGCGTGACCTACAACTTCTATGATGGCGGCGCAACGAAAGCTAAAGTCAATCAGGCCAAACAGGATTTGCTGACAGCCCGCGAAACAGAACAGAAAACGCGCGAAGCCGTCCAGCTGGAAGTCAAACAGGCCTACCTGAACATCCGCAGCGCGGCCCAGAAGGTTGAAGAAACGCAGACCGTCGTCGATCAGGCCCGTGAAAACTACCGCATCCAGAATATTCGTTACCAGGCCGGCGTCGGCATCAACCTGGACGTCCTCGATGCCCAGCTGAGCCTGAACGAAGCCCAGGTCAACCATATCCAGGCCCTCTACGACTACAACGTCGGCATTGCCAAACTGGAACAGGTCATGGGCGTCGACGTCGAATCGGGCGTCATCCATCCGTCCCTGACGGCGACGACCTATCGCGGTTAAACGGTTTTTTAAGAGATGCTCACGGATTTTTAACAATTCACGGCGAAAACCTGCCATTTAGTGTCTCCGTCTTGATTTTCCTCAACTCCATAGGTAGAATAAAGAGAGAATTAGCACGTGCGATTCTCTCTTTTTTTATAGGCGGAGTTTACATATGAAGAAAAAATGGATGGCTGCCTGCGGTGTCGGCGCCTTTTTCCTGGCCGCCGGCGTGGCGCTCTGGATGGAGACGCCGGCCCTGACGCAAATGGCAGGCAATGCGATAACGACAACTGCAAACAGTAAACTGAACGGGACTTTGTCTTTTTCTTCCCTCGATATTTCCCTCAAGGGTCAGCTCGTCCTGGCCAAGCCGGTCATTAAAGACACGCAGGGGCGGACGGTCATCGAAGGGGAAGACGTCCGCATTTACGTCAACCCCGCCAAGATTTTGCCGGCTCTCAGTCAGGGCGAAATCCTGCAGGCCATGGATACGGCGGACATCGACACGCCGGTCCTGCACATTTGGCAGAATGACGACGGAACGTGGAACGTAGCGAACATCTTCAAGAAGAATCAGACCAGCAGCGATGCGGGCTTCCGCGGCGCCATCAACGTCCACGACGGCACTATCCGGGCGCAGCTCCCAGATACGACGCTGGTCACGGGGAACGACGTCAACGGCAGCATTTCCTTTGATAAATATCCGGCCATGGCCATCGATGCCTCGATGGACGTGGACGGCCAGAAGGTCACGGCTCACGGGACCTATGCCTCGCAGCGCCAGTATGACTTCACGGTCAGTGCCGACGCCGTCAACGGGACCTATGCGTCGTCCTTCATTCCGGCCTCGGCGGACGTCGTCCTGCGCAGCGGCAGCGTGAAGAACGTCAAGCTCCATCTCTCGGACAGCCACAACGGTTTCTTTATGTCCGGCCAGGCTGATATCAGCGACGGCCACGTCGAAGCCAAGGGCTTCGATATCAGTGATTTAAAGGGCCATGTCGGCCTGACGACGAAAGATATCACCTTATCGTCTGTCGCAGGGAAAATCAACGGTCAGGACGTGCGCCTTGACGGGACTGTTGTCACTAACGGCGACACGCCTGTCTTCGACCTCGCCGTCAACGTACCGGGCGCCGATATCAGCGCCTTTGCAGACGTCCTGCCGGTTGCGGTGAGCGGCACGGCCGGCTTTAAAGGGCAGGTCTGGGGCACGGCGGCAGACGTCAGCGCCCGCGGCAAAGCATCCCTGAAAGACGTGACTTGCGACGGCTATACCGTCGATACGGCCGAAGCGGACCTTTCCTATGTCGATAAGCGGCTCAATATTGAATCCCTGACAGCCCGGGCCTTCGGCGCCGACCTGACGGCGTCCGGCGTCTACGATACGGACAGCGGTGCCTGGCAGGGAAAGGCCGATATTGCCAATCTGGATCTGACGGCTGTGCCCAATCTTCCTCTATCTGTCATGGGCACTGTTTCGGCGTCCCTGCAGGCAGCGGGCAACAGCAAAGACGGCTCCGTCACGGCGGCGGGCCAGGTGACGGCAGACGATTTGTCTTATGACGGCCTCACCGTCGACAAAGCCATGGGTAACATTGCCTACGACGGTCACGTCGTGACCCTGCGCAATGGTCAGGCCGACGTCGGCGGCGGTACGCTCGGCTTCAGCGGCTCCTACGACCTGGACAGCCAGACGCCGCACCTGTCCTTTACGGGTCACGGCCTGCCTCTCGACATGGCTTCGCCTTTCGTCTCCCTGCCCATGGCCGGGACGGTCGATATTTCCGGTCACCTTGACGGGCAGGTTTGGGATGCCGCTGTGAGCGCTGCTGACGGCCAGATCAAAGGCGTCCCCTTCGACCATATCGACGGCAGTGTCCATGGCCAGGGCAGCCGTATCGAAATCCCGGCTCTCTACTGGCGCCGCGGCGACGGCACACATACCCTGAGCGGCTGGGCCGACCTCGATGCCCGCACCCTCCAGGCGTCGCTGACGACGTCGCACGTACGCATCGAACAGCTCCTGCCGGCCATCGGCAAAGAAGACCTGCCGCTTACGGGTTGGGCCGACAATACGGTGACCGTCAGCGGCAGCCTCGACAATCCCTCGGCTTCCGGCTCTTTCCGCCTGACGAGCGGCTCTTACGCAGGCTATCTCTATAAAAATGTCAGCGCCGACTACCGTCTCGACAACGGTACGGTCTATCTTTCGAACGGCGATATTTCTTCCTATACGGCGTCTCTCGGCCTTTCGGGCTCCATCGGCGATACGCTGGACCTCAACCTGACAGGCCAGCACATCGACGCGGCCCGTCTCCTGCCGAAGAACAAGACGCCGCGCAGCGGCTACTTCAACGTCCAGGCCCATATCGGCGGCAGCCTCGACAGTCCGACGGCGTCGGGCTCGCTGACGGCGGCCAATCTGGTCATCAACCATATGGCCCTGAACAATATCCACGGCGACTTTGCCTATTACGATAATATGCTGCGCCTGACGGATCTTCACTTCGCCCAGCTCGACGGCACCTATGACGGCAATTTCCTCTACAATACGAAAACGTCTCTCCTGCGCGGCAAAGCGACCGTCGTCAACGGCGATATCGCGGCTCTCCTTAAGGTCGCGGCCCTGCCCGTCAAGGATATCGAAGGCAAATTGAACGGCCAGGTCGATATCAGCGGCAGCAGCGACAATCCGACAGTGGCCATGAAGGGGACCATCAGCAGCGGTTCCTTCGGCGGCCAGACGGTGGAACCGGCCGATATTGACGTTTCTATGGAAGACGGCGTCGTCAATGTCAACAAGCTCTCCCTTAATGTCGGCGGCAGCATCCTTGCTGCCCAGGGGACATACGCCCTGCACGGACCAGTCAAAATGTCCGTCGCAGCCAAGCAATTCCCGGCTAAAGCGCTGATGGATGTCCTGGGCAAGGATGATTTCGTCGTCGACGCGCCCATCGACTTTGCCGCCGACCTGAGCGGCACGGGTGACGACCTCCAGGCCGACGTCTCGGCCCAGCTGGGCAGCGGCACGGCCAATGGTATTTCCTTCAGCGGCGCCTATGCGATGTTCAATATCCACGACGGCCTGATTACGGTCCAGCAGGCCAGCGGCAGCCGTAATCCCTACAAAGTCAGCGCCCACGGTACGATTCCTTTCAGCGCCCTTTCCGGCAGCCGTACGAGTGAATCCATGGACCTGACACTGCAGCTCGACAACGCCGGTCTCGATATCCTGACCTTCCTGACGCCGTACGTCACGGAAGCGACAGGCCCCATCGAAGGTTCGGTCAAAGTCAGCGGTACTCTTGAGGCGCCGCGCCTTAACGGTGATATCGCCGTTAAGAACGGCTCAATCAGCTTTAAAGGGACGAAATACCCCTTGGCCAACATCAATGCCGATTTGTCCTTCAAAGGCAACTCCGCCGTCCTCAGCGGCAGCGGCACGATGGACAAAAAAGGGAAGAAGAAGCCCGGCAGCGTCAGCCTCGACGGCAAAGCGTCCTGGAGCGGCCGCAGCCTGGATGATTATTCCCTGTCCGCCGATTTTTCCGGCCTCTATCTGGACTGCCCTTATTACGACGGGCCCCTCACGGGCTACCTCAATGTCGTGCCCGATGCGGACCGGCCGAAGATCAGCGGCCTCATGCAGGTCGACAATGCGACGATCGACGTGCCCCTGGCCCTGTCCAGCAGCTCGTCCATGCCGGACCTGGCTCTCGACTTTACCCTGACCCTGGGTGACAAAGTACGCCTCTATAATGCGGCGCTCTATGACATGTGGGTCAATGGCTCCGTTACTTTCCGGGGCAGTCTCAATCATCCCCATCCGGCAGGCCGCTTCCAGGCGACGAAAGGGACCGTCCACTATCTGGACACGAATTTCCGCATGTCTAAGGCCATTGCCGACTTCTCGCGTTACGATTCTTTCCTGCCCTATATCGACGCCGAAGGCTTCAGCCGCGTCGGACAGTACAATGTCATGCTCACTCTGCGCGGCCAGGCCGACAACATGGACCTCATGCTGCGCTCCGACCCGCCCCTGACGAAACAGCAGATCGTCTCCCTCATTACCCTGCGCAACGGCGGCGGCCGGCCGGAAAGCTCCCTCGATGAAGACGATGTGGATAAGCTTCTCAGATCGGGCATCCGCATGACCCTGAACAGCCTGGGCATCACACAGAGCCTGGAAAAGGCCCTTTCCCTGGACATGCTCACGGTTACCAGCGGTTCCCTTGACCTCAACGACCGCAACGCCGATGTCAGCCGCAACTACTACAACATCGAAATGGGGAAATACCTCTTCAACGACTTCATGGTTACAGCGGCCTTCGGCATCAACCACGGCGACAACCGCTTCGGCTTCCAGTACGACTTGGGCAGCAAGTTCAGCGTCAACGCCTGGACCTCCGACGACGACAACTTCTTAGGCGGCGTTTATAAATACTCATTCTAAATGGGAGGTGAAAACTATGCTGGAAGATTATTTAGCCGAACTGCAGAAAATTAAATTACTGGCTCCGGAAGAAGAGCAGGCCCTTTGGCAGGCCTATAAAGACAGGGGCGACCTTGAAGCCCGCAGCCGTCTGATCGAGCAGTACCAGCCTCTGGTTTTCCGCGAAGTACGGCGCTGGCAGGTACGCGCTGACATCGTCTCTGACACCCTGCAGGAAGGGACCCTGGGTCTCATCGAAGCCGTCGAGCGCTATGATTACCGCCGCGGCGTGGCTTTTCCCTTATTTGCCGTGCACCGCATCCGCGGCGCCGTCCTCGATTATCTGAAGCGCGAAGGAGCGGTCCGTGCCCTTTCCCTGGACGAACCGGACGAACGGGGTGTGACCTTGCAGGAAACGCTCTGCGATGAACAGCCGGACCCGGCCGAGGTGACACACCGCCAGCTCCTCTTAGATAAAGTCAGCCATGTCCTGCAGCGCCTGCCGGACAAAGAACAGGCCGTCGTCGAAGGCGTCTATTTGAACGATGTGGCCCAAAAGCATTTGGCCCAGCGTCTGGACATCAGCCTGCCTTACGTCTACCGCCTGCAGAAAAGGGGCATCCGCCGCGTGCGGGGCATGCTCAGCCGCTTCATCCACGAGAGCAGGAAGTGATTTATTTTTTACATTTTCTTAAATTTGACCTCTTTTTAGGTGAAAAGAATCGGAAAATGCTGTAAAATATAGATTATGGCATATTTTTGCTTTCTTTTGCCGGGAGAAACTCGTGCAGCCTTTAACGATACTATAAAAGTATGTATCTCAGCAGAAAGGAGAAGGCTGTATGAAACATTCCCAAAACGATACGGTCCACCGCGTGCGGGCGGTCCGTTCGTGGCTGGAAAAAGCCGAGGCCTCTTTCGATGAAGAAGCCGATATCAAGGGCGAACTGAATCTGATGCTGGCCGAAGCGGAAATGAAGAACCTGCGCCGCCATCACCCGCGCAGTAAAGGGCTGATGCGCGCGGCCGCCTGCGTGACGGCATTCTGTCTGGCTGCCGGCGGCTGGTATCTTTTCCATCGTCCGGCTGCAGATACGCTGCCGCCGCCGG
>URLP01000062.1 GCA_900548635.1 uncultured Megasphaera sp. | reverse complement strand
GCGGGCGCCCCACGTGGTCGCCCCTACATCGGCCCTTACGGAGGTGGCTTTACCGTTCTCCTGCGGGCGGGCCGCCCCTACATCGGCACCGATGGTCTTGGCGATGGCTTCGGGCTTTTCCTGGGCCACCAAGGCCGTGACGATGCTGTGGTAAATGGCCCGATAAACGGCTTGTTCATCGGAGAATTTGATTTCCGTCTTCGCAGGATGGACATTGACGTCAATCGTCGCCGGGTCGACATGGAGATGGAGCATGGCAAAGGGATAGCCCGACTTCGGCAGCATGGCGTGATAAGCATTGTCGATGGCCTTGAACATCAAAGGATTATGGACGATGCGGTGATTGACGATACACGTTTGCCAATTGCGGTTGCTCTTTAAGACCGACGGCTTGCCTACATAGCCTTCCAGGCTGATGCCGTCCTGGTCGGCAGAGATGGCAAAGACATCGCGGGCGACGTTGGCCCCATAGATATTGGCAATCGTTTCCCGCAGATCCCCCGTGCCGCCGGTCTTCATCGTCGTCCTGCCGTTGTTGGTGAAGGTAAAGGCGATGTCCGGATTGGCCAGGGCCAGTTTGGTCACGATTTCAGAAATCTTCGAGCTTTCCGTGCGTTCGCTCTTCAAAAACTTGCGCCGCGCCGGCGTGTTGTAGAAGAGGTCGCTCACTTCCATGGTCGTACCCACAGGCGCACCGGCCTGGTCTTCGGCGGTGATTTCGCCGCCGTCGAGGATGAGGTGCGTCGCGAAGTCGTCGCCTTCCTGGCGCGTCGTGATCTGCATATGCGAGACCGCCGCAATGCTGGGCACGGCTTCACCGCGGAAGCCCAGAGACGTAATGGCAAAGATATCTTCGACAGTGCTGATCTTGCTCGTGCCGTGGCGGATGATGCACTTATGGGCGTCTTCCGGACTCATGCCGCAGCCGTCGTCAGTGACACGCATGTAGGACTGGCCGCCGTCGGCGATTTCCACTTCGATGGCTTTGGCACCGGCATCGATGGCATTTTCCACTAATTCCTTAATGCACGATGCCGGCCGTTCGACGACTTCGCCGGCAGCGATTTTATTGCGCGTCGCTTCATCTAATACATGAATGATTGAACTCAATGGACTCCACTTCCTTCTTTGGCATCTTTTTGCAGATTATATAAGAAAGAAATCGCTTCAATCGGCGTCATGCTGCTGACATCGATGCTGAGCAGCTTGTCGATGACGGGACTGGAAAAGAGGCTGTCTTCCATGACCGGCGCTGCTTTCGCCGGCGCCTTGACCGGCACTTGGGCGCCGCCGTTTTTTTCCAATTCTTCGAGGATGACGTCGGCCCGCTTGAGCAGGCTTTCGGGCAGGCCGGCCAGGCGGGCAACGTGCAGGCCGTAGCTGCGGTCCGCCCCGCCGGGGATGATGCGCCGCAGGAACTTGATGTTCTTGCCCCGTTCCTTGACGGCGACGGTATAATTCTTGATTTTCGGCGAATCGTCAGCCATAGCGATCAGTTCGTGATAGTGCGTCGCGAAGAGCGTCAGGGCATGGATGTGCTTGAGGCAGTATTCGATGACCGCCCGGGCGATGGACATGCCGTCGAAGGTACTCGTACCGCGGCCGATTTCATCGAGGATGAGCAGGCTGCGGCTCGTGGCGTGCTTTAAGATATACGAGACTTCCTTCATTTCCATCATGAACGTACTCTGGCCCGTAAGGATGTCGTCGCTGGCGCCGATGCGCGTAAAGATGCGGTCCACCGGGCAGATGGACGCTTCTTTGGCCGGAATGAAGGAGCCCGCCTGGGTCATAAGGACGAGGACCGCGACCTGGCGCATATACGTCGACTTGCCGGCCATGTTCGGGCCCGTGATGACTAAAATTTCATGGTCTTCATGGTTCAAGGTGACATCGTTAGGGACAAATAATTCGTCCTTCAGGTACTTTTCAATGATCGGATGACGGCCGTCCTTGATGCGGATCGTCGCCTTCGTGTTAAGGGCCGGCCGGACGTAGCGGTTGTCATAAGCGGCGCAGGCCAGGCTGTAAAGGCAGTCGATGCGGGCGATGCTGCGCGCTGTTTCCTGCATGGCCGGGATGTGTACCTGGATCTGACTGCGGATGTCGCCGAAAAGTTTGTATTCCAAAGCCAGCATTCGTTCCTGACTGGTTAGGACTTTCACTTCGAATTCCTTCAGTTCCGGCGTGATGTAGCGTTCGGCATTGACCAAGGTCTGCTTGCGTACGTAATAATCGGGAATGGGCTTCGTATTAGCATGGGAAATCTCGAAGTAATAGCCAAAGACTTTGGTATAGCCGATTTTCATCTTAATGCCGGTCTTTTCCTTTTCCTTTTCTTCCAGTTCCTGCAAAAAGGCATGGCTGTTGGCCGCAATGGAGCGGATTTCATCGAGTTCCGGCGAAAAACCATCGCGGATGACGCCGCCGTTGCGGATGACCAATCCCGGTTCGTCCTTGATGCCCCGGCAGAGCAGGTCATACACATCGTCATGGGTCTGCAAGCGGTCATTGAGGTTGTGCAGGAGGTCGGCGCTGGCCCCGGCCAAGACGTTTTTGAGCTGCGGAATGACGGCCAGCGATTCCCGCAGGGCCACCAAATCTTTCGGGCTTACCGTTCCCGTTTCGATACGGGTCAGGATGCGTTCGAAATCATAGATACGGTCGAGCGTATCCGCCGTGTCCTGGCGCATGATTTCGTGGAGGACGAAGTCTTCGACAGCATCTTGGCGGCGCGTAATATCGGCAATGCGGATCAGCGGCGCTTCCAGCCATTTCCTGAGGAGACGGCCGCCCATGGCGGTCTTCGTCTTGTCGAGGACGTCGAGGAGCGTGCCCCGGCGGCCGCCGTCGCGGACGTTCTGCGTGATTTCCAGATGGCGCAGGCTGGCCGCATCGACGACAAGGCGCTTTTCATTGTCGATGTGTTCAAGGGAATTGATATGGGAAATGTCTGACTGCATGACCTCGCCGACGTAGGTCAGGAGCATGCCGATGCAGTCGGCTGCCGCTTCGGCAGCGGCGAAATCTTGCGGCGGGAAATAGCCCGCAGCCTTTTCGCGGTAGTCCGTGTCTGCGTCGGGCGTGAATTCCGTCAGCGTGCATTGGGCCAGGTGGCTCTTCAGGTACTGCTTGACCTTATCCATATCGCTGCCCATCTGCGCGTAAATGAGCTCACTCGGTTCATAGACAGCGAGGATGTCGAAGAGCGTATCTTCCATGGCCGACGCCGCACAGTCCGCCCAGAGGCATTCCCCGGTCGTCACATCCATGAGGGCGACGGAAATGATTCCTTCTTTTTCCGTCAGGCAGCCGATGTAGTTGTTCTGCTTCGAAGCGACGGCATTTTCCAGGGTAATCGTCCCGGGCGTGATGACCTTGATGATTTTGCGTTTGACCAGGCCCTTGGCCAGTTTCGGGTCTTCCATCTGTTCGCAGATGGCCACTTTATAGCCTTTGTGGACGAGGCGTTCGATGTACGTATCGGCCGAATGGAACGGCACACCGCACATGGGGACCTTCTCTTTATTGCCGCCGGCCCGGCCCGTCAGGGTCAGGTCGAGCTCGCGCGACGCCGTCAGGGCATCGTCGAAAAACATTTCATAGAAGTCGCCGAGGCGGAAGAAAAGAATCTTATCCCGGCACTGCTCTTTGACTTCCATGTACTGCTGCATCATGGGCGTTAATTTTTTTCCTGCCAAAGTTTCACCTTCCTTTAGTGCACTAAGTGTCCTTTGAGGACCCACGTCTGGCCTTTGTCGACCTGGACCGGGACGGTATCGCCAACAGCGACGGAGCCGTCATTTTCCCAGATGATCATCTTGTTGCCTGTCGTGCGGCCAAACCAGTGGTTGGCATCGTTCTTGGTCGGGCCTTCGACGATGACGTCATAGACATGGTTTTCCATTTCTTTATTTTTCGCTAAACTGTACACGTTCTGTACTTCCATCAAGCGCTGCAGACGGCGGCTCTTTTCTTCCTGCGGAATCTGGTCTTCCATCTTCGCTGCCGGCGTACCCGTGCGGGGCGAGTAAATGAAGGTATAGGCCATGTCGTACTGGACGCGCTTTAGAAGATTGAGCGTATCTTCGAACATGGCTTCCGTTTCGCCCGGGAAGCCGACAATGATGTCCGTCGTCAGGACCAGGTCGGGTATGCGCTTCTTGGCATAATCAACGAGTTCCAGGTAATGTTCCACCGTGTAGCCGCGGTTCATCTTTTTGAGGAGTTCATCAGAGCCGCACTGGATAGGCAGATGCATGTGGTTGACGACCTTCTGGCTGTCGGCAATGGCGTCGATCATGGCAAAGGTCATATCCTTGGGATGGCTGGTCATGTAGCGCACCCGTTCGATGCCGTCGATCTTGTCGACAGCCTGGACGAGTTTGGAGAAATCCGTGCCGTCTTTGAGGTCCTTGCCGTAGGAATTGACATTCTGGCCGAGGAGGGTGATTTCCTTGTAGCCTTCGTCGGCGACCTTCTTGATTTCTCCGACAATAGCCTCGATGGGACGGCTCACTTCGCGGCCCCGCACGTACGGTACGATGCAGTACGTGCAGAACTTGTTGCAGCCGTTCATGATGGGGATCCAGGCAAAGAACTTCTGGAAGCGCTTGACCGGCATGTCGTGGAAGGCCGGCAGGCTCATGTCGGCGGCCATGTAGTGGTCGGCCTTGCTGCGCCGTTCCTGGATGAGCTCGATGAGCTTGTGGATGTTGTGCGTACCGATGACCAAATCGATATGCGGCGCCCGTTTAAAGAGCTTGTCCTGCCATTCCTGAGCCATGCAGCCCGTGACGGCGATGATCAAATCAGGGTTCTGCATCTTCAAATGCTTGAGTTCGCCGATTTTCCCGAGTGTCTTGTCTTCTGCCGTTTCGCGGACACAGCACGTGTTGATCAGGATGACATCAGCCGTATCCAAATCTTCCGTATTGTGGTAGCCCAATTCTTCCAACTGGCCGGCATAATGTTCGCTGTCAGACATATTCGCCTGACAGCCGTAGGAAATAATATGATAAAATCGATTGCTCTGAAAATCCATGTAGTTCTCTCCGTTTTCCATAAAATGATAATTTAGGGTTTACACTACATAGTACCATAGAAGAGGGCTCTGTGACAAGGGTTTGGAAGAAAGCAGCAAAAGGCTCCCCTGTGGAGGGGAGCTGTCAGCAAAGCTGACCGAGGGGTTCTTCCGAGAGCGATGCGGAGCAAGCCCGTCTCACAAACGACGAACGACCTACGACTTACGATGAACGATCTCATGCCTGCGGCATCAGTTTCCCGCCGCCCGGCAGGGTTTTCGTTTCCCCTTTCAGCCAGGCACTGCCGCTGTCTTTGGCATCATAATAGATGTTGTTACCGTTGCTGTGGATGTTCTTCAGGCTCGGGTTGGCATCGCTCAGGGATGTAACGTACGACGTGCCCGTGACGTCCCAAACGGCATCCTTGTCAAGGCTGACCGTCACGGCTTTGGCTTTCTGGTCGCCGTTGAGAGCACCTTTGAAATAAGTCTTGTCCCGCAGAGCCAGGTTCAGAGAGCTGTTCTTATCGGCCGTAACATTGCCGTCAAGGGTCTGATTGGAAACGGCATAGTGGATGTCCGTATTGGCCGGCGCGTTGCTGCTCCAAGTGCTGAGCTTCATGACGCTGCTGCCGTCAGCGCCCGTGAGCTGCACTTCAGACGACGGAGCCGTCTTCGGCTGCAGGGCCGTCAGGGACTGGAGCTTATCCATATCGAAGGAGCCGTCCCGCCAGGCCTGGGCAAAGGGATCCGGCATAGTCATGGAATGATCCATCCACTGGCTGAAAAAGCGGCGCTGCGCCGCCATATCGCTGTCCATCTGCCGTTCCATCTTATCCATCCGGCGCAGCATCTGCAGTCCCCAGTCGTCGGCACTATCGGCACTGGCCGCCTGCACAGCAAAAAGATTCCCGGCCAAACCAAGGGCCATGACCGCCGCAGCGGCCAAGATTCTATAAAATTTATGATTCATCATAGTATCAACCTCCTGACCCCTATTATACTACAAAAAGTAAAAAACGGAGCTGCTGCATGAAGCATCAGTTCCGTTTCGTGATTCGTTTGTTTTTTCAACGTACTCTTACGAGTTCGTATTCCCGTGTGCCTAAGCCGATTTTTTCAGCGTGTTCCAGTGTCGTCTTCCAATCGACGTTGGGGTTGCTGTCGAGGAAGTGGTCATGATGGTGGTGCCAATCAGGTTTGGCCAGGTTATCCGACAACTGGCTGTTGGGCATAGGCGCTGCTTTCATGCAGGCATCGGCACAGGCCTGATCGAGAGCAACCGGGTCAAAGGAAGCGAACATGCCGATATCTGGCAGGATAGGCGCATCGTTTTCAGCATGGCAGTCGCAGTTCGGCGAAACGTCCATGACCAGATTGATGTGGAAGCACGGGCGATCCTGGCAGACGGCCTGGGCGTATTCGGCCATCTTGCGATCCAGTTTTTCATTGGCATCCCATTCGACGGTTTCAATGGCGTCGAAAGCACAGGCGCCGATGCAGCGGCCGCAGCCTTTGCACAGGTCTTCGTGGATATGGGCGACGTTATTTTCATAGGTAATGGCGTCAGAACCGCATTCCTGCGCGCAGCGATGACAGTTCTTGCACTTGCTTTCGTCGACTTTCGGTTTGCCCGACGAATGTTGTTCCATCTTGCCGGCGCGGCTGCCGCAGCCCATACCGATATTCTTGATGGCGCCGCCGAAGCCCGTCATTTCATGGCCTTTGAAGTGTGCCAGGCTGATGAAGACATCGGCATCCATGATGGCCCGGCCGATTTTTGCCTTTTCCACGTATTCGCCGTTCTTGACAGGCACTTCGACTTCGTCTGTACCGCGCAGGCCGTCGCCGATGATGATCTGACAGCCTGTGGTCACCGTGTTGTAGCCGTTGAGGTTGGCGCAATCCAAGTGTTCCAGTGCGTGCTTACGGCTGCCCGGATACAGCGTATTGCAGTCCGTCAGGAAAGGGCGGCCGCCCAGTTCTTTGACCAAATCAGCGACAGCCTTGACATACTGCGGACGCAGGGATGCCAGACAGCCCAGTTCGCCGAAATGCATCTTGATGGCGACGAATTTCCCTTCAAAATTGATTTTTTCAATGCCTGCTTTTTTGCAGAGCTTCTGCAGTTTCTGCAGGTTGTTCTTACCCGGCCGGCAGCGGAAATCCGTAAAATATACCTTCGCTTTTTCCATAATGTTTCCCTCCTAAAATAAGTTACTTTTATTGTATCACTTGAAGTACGCTCTAAGTCAAGAGTGCCTAGTTTGAAGTTTGTAGTTTGTAGTAGATGGTTTTAATTTATAACCTCGCACTAAAAACTAAAAACTACATAGAAAAAAGGATTGCTGCATGATGGTAAAAAACCTCATACAGCAACCCTTATCGCTTGGCGGAGCGGGTGGGATTCGAACCCACGAGACCTTACGGCCTAACTGATTTCGAGTCAGCCCCGTTATGACCACTTCGATACCGCTCCATACGGCACTATGATAGTATAGCACGGAGTGCCGCATCCGTCAAGTTTTTTTATAAAGAAAAGAGCAACCCCTCAGTCAGCTTCGCTGACAGTTCCCCTATTAAGGGAGCCTTTTAAAAGCCTCGCCTAATAGGAGAGGTGCCGCAAAGCGGCGGAGAGGTTGCTTTTATACAGTCAGGTTATGCACAGGATTCGCGCGGGCGCCAGATTATGGTCGCCCCTACGGTAAAACGTGCAGGCACGTTTTACTGCTGCGAACGGCGCATAGCCTTTTTACGATCGTGTTTGTCGAGGATGGCTTTGCGGATACGGATGCTCTTCGGCGTAACTTCTACGAGTTCGTCGTCGTTGATCCATTCCAAAGATTTTTCCAAGCCCATTTCCTGCGGCGGAACGAGGCGTAGTGCTTCATCCGATGCGGAGGAACGGGTGTTGGTCAAGTGTTTCTTCTTGCACGGGTTGACATCGATGTCGACATCGCGGTTGCTTTCACCGACGACCTGACCGAGGTAGATTTCTTCGCCCGGTTTGATGAACATCGTGCCGCGGTCCTGCAGGTTGTAGATACCGTAGCCTGTCGTCGTGCCCGATTCGAAGGCAACGAGACTGCCGCGCGTACGGCCCGGGATTTCGCCCTTCCAGGGAGCATAGCCGTGGAAGACGTGGTACATGATGCCGTTGCCCTTGGTAGCCGTCAGGAATTCGCTGCGGAAGCCGATGAGGCCGCGGGCCGGGATGATGAATTCAAGGCGCGTATAGCCGGAGATATCCGTCATGTTGACCATTTCGGCTTTGCGCGTGCCGAGTTTTTCCATGACAGCGCCCATGAATTCAGGCGGAACGTCGATGGTGAGCGCTTCCAGCGGTTCGCATTTCTGGCCGTTGATTTCTTTCGTGATGACGCTCGGTTTGCCGATCTGGAGTTCATAACCCTGACGGCGCATTTCTTCGATGAGGACAGCGATGTGGAGTTCGCCGCGGCCCGATACTTTGAAGGCATCGGCGCTGTCCGTTTCTTCGACGCGCAGGGAGACGTTAGTCTGGACTTCGCGGAAGAGGCGGTCGCGGAGATGGCGGCTCGTGACGTATTCGCCTTCCTGGCCGGCGAAGGGGCTGTCGTTGACGTAGAAAATCATGGACAGTGTCGGTTCGTCGATGTTGATTTTCGGCAGGGCTTCCGGATTCTGCGGGTCCGTAACGGTTTCGCCGATCTTGAGGTCCGGAATGCCGACGATGCAGGCGATTTCACCCATAGCGGCTTCTTCCTGTTCGACACGTTTCAGGCCTTCATAGGTGTAGACGCGGCCGATTTTGGCTTTGCGCTGGCCTTCGCCGTCGGTGACGACGACGTTCTGGTTCGGATGCATCTTGCCGCGGACGATACGGCCGATTGCGATTTTACCGACATAATCGTCATAGTCCAACGTCGTGACCATGAACTGGAGCGGGCCGTCGGGATCGCCTTTCGGGCACGGGCAGTATTTGATGATGGTCTTGAAGAGCGGTTCCAGGTTGTCGCTGTCGTCGTCCATGGAGTATTTGGCAATCCCGTCACGGCCGTTGGCATAGACAACAGGGAAATCGAGCTGTTCATCCGTAGCGTCGAGTTCCATGAAGAGTTCCAGTACTTCGTCTTCAACTTCAGCGACGCGGGCGCCCGGTTTGTCGATCTTGTTGATGACAACGATCGGTTTCAATTTCTGTTCCAAGGCTTTGCGCAGAACGTATTTCGTCTGCGGCATCGGGCCTTCAAAAGCATCGACGAGGAGCAGTACGCCGTCTACCATGTTCAGTACGCGTTCAACTTCGCCGCCGAAGTCAGCATGCCCCGGGGTGTCGACGATGTTGATCTTGACGCCTTCGTGCATGACAGATGTATTTTTGGACAAGATTGTGATACCGCGTTCACGTTCAATATCACCAGAGTCCATGACACGATCTTCAACTTTTTCGTTAGAACGGAAAACATGGCTCTGCTTGAGCATAGCATCGACCAGCGTCGTCTTGCCATGGTCAACGTGAGCGATAATAGCAATATTTCGAATATCTTTGCGTTCCATCTAATGTCCTCTCTCTCATTAACAAAATATGGTATAGTATGTAACTAGGTTATTATACCACACTCGTCATGCATAGGGAATAGTTTTTAGTTTTTAGTTTGCAGTTTTTAGTGTCAACTACTCCCGACTAAAGTCGGGAGCTTGTAA
>URLP01000061.1 GCA_900548635.1 uncultured Megasphaera sp. | reverse complement strand
TCAGAGCGACGGCGGCTCCAACTGGTACCGCGGCACGGCCGACGCTATCTACCAGAACCTGAACTTCGTGGAAATGGTCGGCGACGACTACGTCCTCATCCTTTCGGGGGACCACATCTATTCCATGGATTACGACAAGATGCTCAATTTCCATAAGAAGCACCACGCCAAGGTCACCATCGGCACGATCCGCGTTCCCTGGGACGAAGCGAGCCGCTTCGGCATCATGGTCGCCGACGAAAACATGCGCATCACGAAGTTCCAGGAAAAACCGGCTAAGCCCGAAAGCAACCTGGCTTCCATGGGCATTTACATCTTCAACCGCGAAGTCCTGGAAGCGTACCTCAAGGCTGACGCAAAAGACGAAAAATCGGAACACGACTTCGGCAAGAATGTCATTCCGACGATGCTCGCCGACAAGCTGCCCCTGTATGCCTATCCCTTCGAAGGCTATTGGAAGGACGTAGGCACCATCGACAGCCTCTGGCAGGCCAACATGGACCTCATCGCCGACGAACCGCCTATCGACCTGCGCGACAGCAAGTGGCGCATCTACTCGGGCAACCAGAGCTTCCCGCCGCATCTCATCGGGCCCAACGGCTCGGCCAAGAGTTCCCTCATCGCTGAAGGCTCGGAAATCTTCGGTACTGTCAGCAACTCCGTCATCTTCTACGGCGTTACCATCAAGGAAGGGGCGAAGGTCGCCAATTCCGTCATCATGCCGGGCTCGGTCATCGAAGAGAATGCCGTCGTCGACAAGGCCATCCTGGGCGAACGCTGCCATATCTATGCCGGCGCGGTCCTGCACAATGACGACGGCTCCGTCGCCGTCCTGGGCCGTAAAGAAGAACTGAAGCCAGAAGTTACAGCGAAAGGGGAACACTAGTTATGAACAGCAATATGATCGGTATCATCAATATGCGTGAAGACCAGCCGCTGCAGGCCATCAACGATACGCGCCCCCTGGCAACTATGCCGATTGGCGGCAAGTACCGTCTCATCGACTTCACGCTCTCCAATATGGTCAACGCCGGCATCGAAAATGTGGGCATCCTGCTCTCCAGTCAGTCCCGCTCCGTCCTCGACCACATCCGTTCCGGCAAGGAATGGGGCCTGGCTCATAAAGGCGACGGCCTCTTCTATTTGCCGGAAGAACGGACGGACATCGAAAATCCCGTCGAAGGGGATATTGCCGCCTACTATAAGAACCTGATCTTTGTCCAACGGGCCAATAAGCGCTACGCCCTGCTCTCGGGCTGCGACATGGTCCAGAACATCGACTACGACAAGGTGCTCCATTTCCATCGCCATCACAATGCCGACGTGACCATTATCTATCAGCAGCAGAAGTATGACTTCGACCGCGAAGGCTACGTCCTGACCATTTCCGACGAATGCCCGGACCGGATTACGGCCATCGACGCTAAGACAGAAGTCAAGGCCGGCGACAATTTATACCAGCGAGGCATACTCATTGATTGCGATGTATTCCAACACTGCATACGCCGTGCCTACGCCCAGGGCTACACCCATTTTATTACGGATGTGCTCCAGCGCAATGTAGACCGCCTGCGGATTTTCGGCTATAATTATCAGGGGTATGCAAAACGGATTGATTCCGTTCCTTCCTACTTCCAGGTCAATATGGACCTGCGCGATCCCCGCATCTGGCACGAACTGCTCCTCAAGGATATGGACCATCGTATTTACACCAAGATCAAGGACGAAGCGCCGGCGAAGTATATGGAAGAATCGCATGTCACCAATTCTCTCGTGGCAAATGGCTGCATCATCGAAGGCCATGTCGAGAATTCTATTCTCTTCCGCCGCGTCAAAGTGGGGAAGAATGCTGTCATTCGCAACAGCATCATCATGCAGCACACGGTCGTCGGCGATGACGCCCAGCTCGATTCCGTTATCTGCGATAAAGGTACGATCATCCAGCCGGAAGCCGTCTTAAGCGGCAGCCACGACAACCCGCTGTGCATTGGAAAACGCTCAGTCCGCTGAGCGCTACGTCAAAGGGGTTTAGAACTATGAAAAAATGGCAGGATAAGGAAGAATTCAAAAAGTTATTTACCGAGAAAGCTCACATCTTGTGGGAAAAAGATCTGCGGGACATGACCTTGAACGAAGTCTATCAGACCATCGCTTATATGATCCGCGATCTGGTAAGTGAAGATTGGATCCGCACGAACGAAATCTATGCCGAACAGAAAGTCAAGCAAGTCTATTACTTCTCCATCGAGTTCCTCATCGGACGTCTCCTGGAATCCAACCTCCTGGGCATCGATATGGACGATGTCTGTCGGGAAGGCCTGGCCGACATGGGCTGGGACCTGGATAAAGTCATCCCGGCCGAACGCGACCCGGGCCTCGGCAACGGCGGCCTCGGACGCCTGGCAGCGTGCTTCATCGACTCCCTGGCGGCCCTGCAGCTGCCGGGCCACGGCAACAGCATCCGCTACCAGTACGGTCTCTTCAACCAGCGCATCGTCGACAACCAGCAGGTCGAACTGCCGGACAACTGGCTCGTCAACGGCTATCCCTGGGAAGTCAAGAAAGTCGACAAAGCCGTTTACGTCCGCTTCGGCGGCAACGCCTACATGCGTCCCGATGAAGACGGCAACCTGGAATGCGTCCATGAAAAGTACTCGTCCGTCCGCGCCGTACCGTACGATGTGCCGATCATCGGCTACCACAACAACACGGTCAATACCCTGCGCTTGTGGCGCGCCGAATATTCGCGGGAAGAACTGTACCGCGAACTGAGCATCGGCGACCGGCACCGGGCTTTCCGCTATAAGGACAGCGTCCAGCAGATTTCGCGTTTCCTTTATCCTGACGACAGCAATGAAGACGGCCGCCGCCTGCGCCTGATGCAGGAATACTTCTTCGTGTCCGCCGGCCTTCAGAGCATTGTCCGCCATTATAAGAAGAAATATCACGAAAGCATCTACAAATTCGACCGCTACACGGCTATCCACATCAACGATACGCATCCGGCCCTGGTCATCCCGGAACTGATGCGCATCCTCATGGACGAAGAAGGCCTCTCGTGGAACGCTGCCTGGAACATCACGGTCCGCACGGTAGCCTACACGAACCATACCATTTTGCCGGAAGCCATGGAAAAATGGTCGATCCCGCTCTTCAAGGACCTGCTGCCGCGCATTTACCTGATTGTCGAAGAAATCAACAACCGCTGGCTCAAGGAAGTGCGCAGCCTCTATCCCGGCGATGAAGCAAAAGCCCGCGATGTCGCCGTCCTCTGGGACGGGCAGGTCCACATGGCCCATCTGGCTGTCCTCGGCAGCCACAGCGTCAACGGCGTCGCCGAAATCCATTCCCAGATCCTCAAGGATTCGACGCTCCATCAATTCTACACCTGTTTCCCGCACCGCTTCTCGAACAAGACCAACGGCATTTCGCACCGCCGCTGGCTGATCGAAGCGAACCCGCAGCTGGCCTCCCTTATCGACGAAGCCATCGGTGACGGCTGGCGTCAGTCGCCGCAGAAACTGCAGGACCTGATGGCCTTTACGGATGATGCGTCCTTCCAGGAACAGTTGACGCGCGTCAAGAAGGAACGCAAGGACATCCTGGCCCGCTACATCCGCGACCGCTACGATCAGGACGTACGCACGGATTCCATCTTCGATATCCAGGTCAAGCGCATCCATCTCTACAAGCGCCAGACCCTGAATATCCTGCACGTCCTGCACCTTTACTACCTGCTCAAGGAAAATCCGCAGCTGAAGATCACGCCGCGGACCTTCCTCTTCGGCGGCAAGGCCGCAGCCGGCTACGGCGAAGCAAAGGAAACGATCCGCCTGATCAATGTCGTCGCCCACATGGTCAACAGCGACCGCAAAGTCAGCAAGCAGATGAAGGTCCTCTTCCTGGAAAACTACAATGTTTCCCTGGGTCAGCTCGTCTTCCCGGCAGCGGACATCAGCGAACAGATTTCCACGGCCGGCAAGGAAGCGTCGGGTACAGGCAACATGAAGTTCATGATGAACGGCGCCATTACGCTCGGGACCATGGACGGGGCGAACGTCGAAATCCACCGCAAAGTGGGCGACGAAAACTGCGTCATCTTCGGCCTGCGCGCGGATGAAGTCATGAATTATTATCTCCACGGCGGCTACTCTTCGTGGAAGATGTACAGCGATGATGCCGACATCCGCCGCCTCATGGATGCCCTCGTCGACCACTCTATCGGCGGCGAACACTTCGGCCTGCTTTACGATTCGCTTCTCGACAAGAACGATGAATACTTTGTTTTGAAAGACTTTAAGCCGTACTGCCAGGCGCAGCAGGAAATCGCCAAGCGCTACGGTAATCACCAGCAGTGGTGCCATTCCAGTATCGTCAACATCGCCCAGTCCGGCTACTTCTCCAGCGACCGGACGATCCAGCAGTATGCCGACGACATCTGGCGCATCAAGCCGGTCAAACACTAACTAAAAACACAGGAGGATGTATTTATGAAACTCAGTGCAATCGACGAGTACAGTACCTTTTTGTATCATCAGGGTACGAACTACGCCAGTTATCGTCTGTTCGGCGCTCATTTTACGGTACTGCGCCGCAAGGCCTGCGTGCGCTTTGCCGTCTGGGCACCGCATGCACAGAAGGTCAGTGTCGTCGGTGATTTCAACCATTGGGATGCCGATGCCAACCCGATGGAACGGAGCAGCTGCGGCAATGGTATCTGGGTTACACATATTGCCGGCCTTAACGAAGGGGATATCTATAAATACGCCATTACGACGGCGTCAGGGGAACAGATCTTAAAGAGCGATCCCTATGCCTTCTGGTCGGAAGTACGTCCCAATACGGCATCGAAACTGACCAAGCTCCACTATACGTGGCGCGACAAGAAATGGATGGACAGCCGCAGTGCCTACGATTCGTACCGCAAGCCCATGCTCACCTATGAAGTCCATATGGGTTCCTGGCGCCGCGGTGAAGACGGGGAAATGCTCTCGTACCGCGACATCGCACCGCAGCTCGTGGACTACGTCAAGAAAATGAATTACACGCACATCGAGTTCATGCCGCTCTGCGAATATCCTTTCGACGGTTCCTGGGGCTACCAGGGCACGGGCTACTTCTCGGCGACGAGCCGCTACGGCAAGCCGGAAGACCTGATGTACCTCATCGACCTCTGCCACAAAAACGGCATCGGCGTCATCCTCGACTGGGTGCCGGGCCACTTCTGCCGCGATGCCCACGGCCTGCGCTACTTCGACGGCGAACCGTGCTATGAATCGGGCAATCCCATGCTGGCCGAAAACAAGGAATGGGACACGATGAACTTCGACTACGGCCGGACGGAAGTCCAGTCCTTCCTCATTTCCAGCGCCCTCTTCTGGCTCAGCCAGTTCCACATCGACGGCCTGCGCATCGACGCCGTGGCCAACATGCTCTACCTCGACTACGGCCATAGTGACGGCAACTGGCAGCCGAACAAGTACGGCGGCCGGGAAAACCTGGAAGCCATCGACTTTTTGCGCCACCTCAATACGGCCGTCTTCAAGGACTTCCCGCAGGCCCTGATGATCGCTGAAGAATCGTCGGCCTGGCCGCTGGTCACCAAGCCCGTCGACGTCGGCGGTTTGGGCTTCAACTACAAGTGGAACATGGGCTGGATGAACGACATGCTGCGCTATATGTCGCTTGATCCGCTCTTCCGCAAGGACAATCATAATCTCATCACCTTTTCCCTGTGCTATGCCTTCTCGGAAAACTTCATCCTGCCCCTGTCGCACGATGAAGTCGTCCACAGCAAGCACTCGCTCCTGGACAAGATGCCCGGCGACTACTGGCAGAAATTTGCCGGCCTGCGCGCCTTCTACGGCTACTGGATGTCCCATCCTGGCAAGAAGCTCTTGTTCATGGGCAGCGAATTCGGCCAGTTCATCGAATGGAAATACGACGACAGCCTGGACTGGCATCTCCTCGAGTACCCCATGCACAAGGCCATGCACGACTACGTGCGCAGCCTGAATACGTACTACGTGGACCATCCGGAATTCTGGGAAGAAGACTGCGACTGGTCGGGCTTCTCCTGGATCAGCTGCGACGACTGCGACAACAGTGTCATCGCGTTCTTCCGTACCGGCCGGGACGAAGAAGACATGACCGTCGTCGTCTGCAACTTCACGCCTGTCGTGCGCCATTCCTATCGCTTCGGCGTACCCCGCAAAGGGACGTATGTCGAAGTCTTCAACAGCGATGCCGAAGCCTTCGGCGGCTCGAACGTCCTCAATGAAGGCGAATTCGAAGCACAGGACGTACCGATGCACGGCATGGACCAGTCCCTGGAACTGACCTTGCCGCCGCTGGCGACGATTTATCTCCAGCTCAAAGGAAAGGCTAAAAAAAAAGCAGTGAAAACGGTACAGAGCCGTAAGACTGCAGCAAAACGCAAAACAACGAGAAAGAAGGCGGCTGCCAATGGAACAGGCAAAGACAAAACGCCGGCGTCTGATGCGGCGGCTGTTACAACAAGAAAAAGAAGAACTCGGCGCCCTGCCAAAAAGACGACAGACGCCTGATACGGTACATAAAGAAAGTGGGGGAGTTACGATGAATGTATTATTTGTGGCTTCAGAAGCTGTGCCATTTATCAAAACGGGCGGTCTGGCCGATGTCATGGGCGCCCTGCCGAAAGCCCTGGCCAAAAAGGGCATGGATGTCCGCCTGGTCATCCCGAAATACAGCCGTATTGCCGATGAATTCAAGAAAGAAATGAAAGAAGTGACGACGGGGATCGTCAATCTCGCCTGGCGTCAGCTCTACTACGGTGTCGAAGAAATCAAGAAGGACGGCGTGACCATCTATTTCATCGACAATGAATGGTACTTCAAGCGCGACGGCCTCTACGGCTACGGCGACGACGACGAACGCTTCGCTTACTTCTGCCGTGCCGTGCTGACGATGCTGCCGAAGATCGGCTTCAAGCCGGATGTCATCCACTGCAACGACTGGCATACGGGCCTCCTCGGCGTCTTCCTCAAGGAAGATTTCTGGCATGATGATTTCTACAAAGGCATCAAGGTCATCTACACCATCCACAACCTGAAGTACCAGGGCATCTATCCGCCCCAGATCATGCGCGACATCATCGGCCTGCCGCAGGAACTCTTCGACAATGGCAATCTCGAATGCGACGGCTGCGTCAATTATATGAAGTCGGGCATGGTCTACGCCGACCACATCACGACGGTCAGCCCGTCGTACGCTCAGGAAATCACCTATCCTTACTTCGGCGAAGGCCTGGACGGCTACATCCGCGACAATGATGAAAAAGTGACGGGCATCATCAACGGTCTCGACGTCGATGTCTACAATCCGGAAACGGACCCGTACATCAAGCAGCAGTACTCCGTCGCCAATGCCCGGGCCGGCAAACGGGCCAACAAAGACGCCCTGCGGGCCGAACTGGGCCTGCGCATCAAGCGCGGCGTGCCGATGATCGCCATGGTCACGCGCCTCGTCGAAGACAAGGGCCTCGATCTCGTGACGCGCATCATGGACGAACTCGTCGATGACGATGTCCAGCTCGTCGTCGTCGGCACCGGCGATGCAGGCTACGAAAACGCTTTCCGCGAACTGGCCCGCCGCCATCCGACGAAGGTCTCTGTGAACATCATGTTCAACGAAGCCCTGGCCCACAAGGTCTACGCCGCAGCCGACATGTTCCTCATGCCGTCGCGCTATGAACCGTGCGGCCTGAGCCAGCTCATCGCCCTGCGCTACGGCGCCATTCCCATCGTCCGCGAAACAGGCGGCCTCAAGGATACGGTCCATCCCTTCGATAAATACACGAAGCAGGGTAACGGCCTGACCTTCCCGAACTTCAACGCCCACGAACTCCTCTTCACGACGAAGCGGGCCATGGGCTACTATGAAGATTCGGCCCTCTGGGACGTCCTCGTCCGCAACGCCATGAACAGCGACTACAGCTGGGACCGCTCGGCCGAAGACTACAAGAACTTGTACGAAAAAATATTACAACAATGATAAAACATAGTTTGAAGTTGGGAGTTTGTAGTTTGCAGTTTAGACGCTCCACATCAAACAGTATGTTCGTCACTCTGAAATCAGTAAAGGGGCTGTCGCAAGCGACATGCCCCTTTTTGGGGCACAGGAGTACAACGAATGTAAACTAAAAACTACAAACTAAAAACTGCAAACTATGCACTTCAGCGAAAGGAACGCTTATGGACTTACGACTTTATCACAATTCCCACGAGTTTTACTACCGTTCCGGTTTCGGTGCCGTCCCGTCCGGGAGCCGTCTTATCCTGCGCCTTAAGGCGACAGGCAGTGATGCGGCGAAATGCCGGGCCCGGGTCCGCCTCTGGCAGAGCAATGTCGGTGAATCCTTCGTGCCCATGACGGCCGACGGCTGTATTTTCACGGCCGTCCTCGATTTGCCGCCTAAGGGCTGTCTGCTCTGGTACTATTTCATCGTCGACGACGGCCGCCAGACCATCTATTACGGCAACAACTGCGACCAGCTCGGCGGGGCAGGGGCCATCTACAACGACGTGCCGCCGGCCTATCAGATTACGGTCTACGACAAGGACGCCCATACGCCGGAATGGTTCAAGCACGCCGTGGTCTACCAGATTTTCCCGGACCGCTTCCGCCACGGCAACCGCACGTCGGGCCGCCTTTACGGCAAGAAGGGCGCCGTCATCCACAGCGACTGGGACGACGTGCCTTATTACTGCAAGCGCGAAGGCAAAGGGGACATCGTCTATTACGATTTCTTCGGCGGCAACCTCGCCGGCATCCGGGAAAAGCTGCCGTACCTCAAAGAACTGGGGATTACGGCCATTTACCTCAACCCGATCTTTGAAAGCTCGAGCAACCACCGCTACGGCACGGCGGACTATTTCCGCGTCGACCCCATGCTGGGGACGAACGAAGAATTCGCCTCTTTCTGCAAAGCCGCTAACGAAGCGGGTATCCGCATCATCCTCGACGGCGTCTTCAGCCATACCGGCGCGGACAGCATCTATTTCAACCGCTTCGGCAACTATCCCGGCCTCGGCGCCTACCAGTCGAAGGAATCGCCGTATTACGAATGGTACCGCTTCAAGCACTATCCCGACGACTATGAATCGTGGTGGGGCGTCTCGGACCTGCCTGACGTGGAAGAAACGACGCCGTCCTATATGGATTTCATCATCAACAATGAAAACAGCGTCCTCAAGTACTGGCTCGGCGAAGGCATCAGCGGCTGGCGCCTGGACGTCATCGACGAACTGCCCGTGCCTTTCCTGCGCAGTTTCTATAAGACCTTGAAGGAAGAAAATCCGGATGCCGTCCTCATCGGCGAAGTCTGGGAAGATGCGTCGAACAAGGTCAGCTACAGCGAACAGCGGGAATATCTCTGCGGCTACGACATCGACAGCGCCATGAACTACGCCCAGCGTTCCCTGATGGTTGATTTTGTCAGCGGCACGAAGGATGCGCGCCGTATGAATGCGGAACTGACGCGGCTCATCGAAAATTATCCGCCCGAAAATTTCTATGCTATGCTCAACCTGATCAGCAGCCACGACATCGAACGCATCCTGACGGTCCTGGAAAAGGCCGGCGGCACGGAGGTGGCGACGGCAGAAGAAACGGCGAAGAAGCGCCTGCAGCTGCTCACGGTCTGGCAGATGACCATGCCCGGCGCGCCCTGCATCTACTACGGCGATGAAGTGGGCTTGCAGGGCTGGAAAG
>URLP01000060.1 GCA_900548635.1 uncultured Megasphaera sp. | reverse complement strand
GGCAGGCCCTTTTGGATCTGGCGGAAAGGGTGGGATTCGAACCCACGGTGCGTTGCCGCATCACTAGTTTTCAAGACTAGCTCCTTAAACCACTCGGACACCTTTCCATAACGAAACTATTATAGCAAAGTTTCACGAGCGCCGTCAAGAACGATGAGAAGACTTGCTAATTGACAATTACATGGTATATAATTAAGTGTATCTTTATGTCTAAATAAATTGTTTATAGAAAAGGGGCAGTGATAATGTATCACATAAGTGTTTTGACAGGACGTCAGGATGAAGATGATTTTGGAGAGAGACTGCGCGATGTAGCGCGCGTTGAATACTGTCCTCCCGGAGATGAAGAAGAATTGGCCGACCGCCTCGATGATGCGGATATCATCATCTGCAAGACAGAACCGATTACGGCTTCCCTTCTCGAGGAACTGGACGACTTGAAACTGATTGTCGTTTTGTCGACGCGGTCGGATAATGTCGATGTCGAAGCGGCCCGCAAGCGGGGCGTCATGGTCATCAACAACACGTCGTACTGTGTCGACGATATTGCTGACCATACGTGTGCCATGATCCTGGCCCTCATCCGCCAGCTGCCGGAATACCAGAGCGATATCCGTATGAACAGCCGCTGGCAGTACGGTTCCGTTTCCTGGCCGCTCCACCGCGTCAGCAGCAATCTCATCGGTCTCGTCGGCTTCGGCCACGTCGGCCGTGCCGTAGCCGCCCGGCTGCAGGCCTTTGGTTGCAAGATCCAGGCCTACGATCCTTTTGTCAGTGAAAAAGAAATGATGGAACGCAGCGTGCGTCCCGTCGATTTTGACAAACTTCTTCAGACCAGCGACGTCGTATCACTTCACATGCCGCTCAATGAAACGACACGCTACATTTTCCAGGACGAACAATTCGAAGCCATGAAGGAAGGCGCTATGTTCGTCAATTGCTGCCGCGGCGGCCTGGCCGATGAAGCGGCGCTTTACCATGCCGTCGATGACGGCCACATCCGCAGTGCCGCTCTCGATGTCCTTTCCATGGAACATCCGAGCCCGATGCTGCTGAAGATGATCGCCCGGCCGGAATTTCTCCTCACGCCGAGCGTCAGCTTCCATTCCGTCGAAGCCGACAAAGAAGTCCGCGATGATGCCGAACGCTACATCCGCCTCTTTTTGGCCGGCCACTACGACGAACTGCCCGTTATTATGCAGCGGGACAGCGAAGAATCTTAACGAGAGGGGCTGTACAATTTGCGTATCTGGAAACTGGCCGTCCTCGTCGTGTTCAGCTGCTTTTTGCTGGCCGGCTGCGCGCCGGGGAGCATCTCCGGTGACGCCGCCAAGACGCCTGCCAAAGCGCAGCCGCAGGTCGAAACGGCCGTGCCCAAACAGGGCATCCCGGTCCTCATGTACCATATGATCGGCGATGTCCCCAATAATGATGCCGTCCTTTTGGAATCCCACTTCCGGGAACAGATGAAATTCCTCAAGGATAACGATTTCCATCCCATCACGATGGACCAGCTCTACGACTACATGGTCCACAACAAGCCCGTACCGGTCCGCCCGGTCGTCCTCACTTTCGACGACGGCTATCCCGATACGTACAGCATCGTCATGCCTGTTTTGAAGGAATACGGCTTTGCAGCGACGGTCTTCGTGCCGACCTACGACACCGACCAGGGGACGCGCCTCAACTGGCAGCAGGTCAAGGAAATGAAAGACGCCGGCCTGACCATCGCCTCCCACAGCTATCATCATGAACGGGCCAACGAAATGGCAGGCAGCACTTTTGCCGATGAAATCAAGAAGAGCCAGGCTGAGCTCAAGGAACAGCTGGGCCTTACGAACGAATACTTCTGTTATCCTTACGGCGGCTATACGAAGAGTGCCGGCGAGGCCTTAAAGGCGGCCGGTATCAAACTGGCCTTCACCATGGATCCGGGCTGGGCGAAATACGGCGACAACCCGTACGCCGTCAAGCGCATCTGGATCGGCAACGCCGTCGACATCGACAACTTTAAGCAGCGGATTACGACACCGCAGTACGAAGAACGCTAACTTTATTATTTTCGAGGTTACTTATGAGGAAACACGTTAAAGAAATCGGTAAGTTTTTTGTCTTTGTCGCCATCTTCTTCGCCTTGACGTCGCCTTTTGTCGTCCTCTTCGGACCTTTCGACAACCTGAAGCGCACCGTCGTCGGGGCCATCCTGAAGAGCCGCCATCCCCAGTACATCACGTGGCTCTTCTCGCAGGAAGAAATCGACGCCATCCTGGGCGGCATCAGCTCGACGCCGAAACAGGAACTCTTTAAGTTCAAAGCCCGCACCGATTCGACACTGACGCTGAAGAATATTGATTCCAGCCGCTTTAAAGGCTTCCTGCTGGAAATCCCAGACCCGCACCGCATCCAGGTCGCGACCGCCGAGAACCTGGATGAAAAAGGCGACACGACGAGCGGCATCGCCGAACGCGTCGGCGCCGTAGCGGCCATCAATGCCGGCGGCTTCTACGATGCCAACGGTACCGGCACGGGCCGCCAGCCGTACGGCTTCATCCTCCACGACGGCAAATACCTGCTCGGCCAGGATGCATCGGACGATGAAGAGAACGAATTCGTCGGCTTCACGAAAGACGGCAACCTCATCGTCGGCAACTATTCCAAGGCCGAACTGAAGGATAAGGACGCCGTCGAAGGCATTTCCTTCGGCCCGGCCCTGATCGTCAACGGTGAAAAGATGATCACCCGCGGCGACGGCGGCTGGGGCGTCGGGCCCCGTACGGCTATCGGCCAGCGCCGCGACGGCACAGTCCTCTTTTTGGTCATCGACGGCCGCCAGCCGGGTTACTCCGTCGGCGCCACCCTGCGTGATGTCCAGAACATCATGTACGAAGAAGGGGCAGTCATCGCGGCCAACCTGGACGGCGGTTCCAGCTCGACCCTGTATTATAACGGCAATGTTGTCAACAAACCGGCGGACCTCTTGGGTGAACGCATGATTCCGACGGCGTTCGTCGTCAAGTAGGAGGCAGGCTATGAAATTTCGAAAGTTTATCGCAGTCTTCCTGGCGGGCATCGCCGTCCAGGCAGCTGTCTATCTCTATCTGGATCAGGTCCTCTTTGCGCCGACGTCGGATTTCCAGGTCGGCAGCACGAACCAGCAGGAAGGCACGGGCTACGCGGCGGAACCGAACGGCCACAGCTTCTATTCCTATGACAAGCGTTTCATGGCGACCATCGTCGACGACCACGTCACGATCTACGAATCGGGCAAGAAGAATTCGCCCCAGCACCTCAACCTGCACGGCCGTAAAGTCTCCTTCTTCGAATGGCTGCCGGACCGCAACTTAGCGATTTTCGCCACCTACGGCCGCGACTCGAAGACCGGCAAGTACGGCGTCTACATCGCCCAGTACAACCCGATTTATCCGGACCGGGAACTCGATACGCCCATTGAAGACGCGCCGAAAGACAGCAAGATCGTCGACGTCGCCTACTCGACGGCGACCAACGTCGTCTACATGAAGCTCCAGGTCGGCGACAAGAAGTTCCGCATCTACCGCACGGACGCCAACTACGACACGCGCCGCATCCACGTCCAGGCGGAAAACATCGGCCGTATCGCCGTCTTCTACGATTCGGACACCTTCTTCTACGACAACCTGCGCACCGGCGTCGTCTACATGTTCAAAGGCGATACGAGCAGCTGGCGTGAAATCTCGCCGAGCGGCAACTTCCGCCTCGTCGGCATCGACGGTCAGGAAATCTACATCGCTAAAATGAACCATGACGACAAAGTCGTCGCCGCCTACCGCGGCCGCCTCGGCGTAGGCTTCAAGAAGATCGCGACCTACAAGACGCCGGAAGATTTTAACAATCTGACCCTCAACAGTATGCACGAAGCATCGGAAAAATCCGACAATATGGAAAAGAAATAGGTGATTGACTTGGCAAAACATAAGATTCCAAAGAATCGCTCCATTGAAGATATGTTCAAAGGTGTCGAAGAAGAAAACACCTTTGAAACGACGGGCTGGGACGACGACGAAGTCACGGTCCGCCGCCCGCAGGTGAAAAAGAGCGCGAAGAAGCAGACGGCCTCTGATTTCCGCCGTCAGTTCTTCACGGACGACCTGCAGGAAAAAGTAGGCTCCATCCTCCTCGACATCAAGATGGCCTACTTCAAGGACGGCGTTGGCGACATCTCCCTGGAAGTCGTCAAAGACGGCCGCAACGTCGTCATCAAGACGGCACCGAAGACGAGCAAGAAACTGCGAAAATGAAAAACTCGGCATTGGAACAGCGCTTCCGCTGTGGCCCCATCGAAGCGTCCTATGAGAACTCGCGCTGGTTCTCGGGCTTCATGAAAGTCCTTTACCTCCTGGTGGGCATTTACTTCTTCTGGCTCATGACGGGTGAAGAGATGCTCGTGGAACACCTCGACAACTGGGCCGTCCTGGCCTTCTGCTTCTGGCGCATCCACCGCCAGGACGACGTCATGTGCTACGTCGCCGACAAGGGCCTCATCGTGCGCCGCCAGTTCCGCTCGCTGCGCGAATTCTACGACGACCAGTTCCATGAAGAGCGGAACCTCATCTTCCTGCCCTATAAGGACATCTTCCTCATAAGCGACAACTGGCAGGAAATCCAGCTGGGCCAGGCCGAAGAAGGGGGTATCGCCGTCCTTCCGGTCCATCTCCAATTCCTCTCGAAGAAAAACAAACAGCGCCTCATCGACCGCATCAAGAAAGCCCATGAAGCGGACGACGATGATTGACCCATATGCATGAATCGGCATGGAAACATGCCGATTTTTTATAGCTTTTTCTCTTTATCTTTTTAACGAAATAAAGTAAAATAAAGCTTGTACACAACGGTACGCCTAGATGATCTCAAGGGGAGCGATAATCATGGAATGGAAAAAATACGCAGCTGTCGGCATGGCGGCACTTCTCACAGCTACTTTCGTCGCAGGATGCGGCGGCCAGCAGGCCGATAAAGGGGCTGCTGCGGACCAGGGAAAGAAAATCGTCATCGGTCTCGACGACAACTTCCCGCCATTTGGCTTCCATGATGAAAGCGGCGAGCTCGTCGGCTTCGATATCGACATGGCCAAGGAAGCGGCCAAGCGCTTGGGCGTAGAAGTCGAATTCAAGCCCATCGACTGGGACAGCAAGGAAACGGAACTGAAGAGCAAGAAGATCGACGCCATCTGGAACGGCCTTTCCATTACGCCGGAACGGGAACAGAACATCCTCTTCTCGCGGCCTTATGAAAACGGCCCGCAGATCCTCTTAGTCAAGAACGATTCGCCTATCCAGGGCAAAGCGGACCTGGCCGGCAAGATCGTCGGCACCCAGCAGGGCAGCACAGGCCTCGAAGCCATCGAAGCGGAACCGCAGCTGCGCGATTCCTTTAAGGAACTGAAGCAGTATTCGGACAACGTCACGTCCTTCATGGACCTCGAAGTCGGCCGCATCGATGCCGTTGTCGTCGCCGAAACGACGGCCGCCTACTTCATCAAGAAGAACAACGCGCCCTTCCGCATCATCGATGTCGGCTATCCGGACATCCCGAGCGGTGTCGGCATGCGCAAAGACGATACGGAACTGAAGGCGAAACTGGACAAGGTCCTGGAAGACATGCACAACGACGGTACGTCGCAGAAGATTTCTGAAAAATGGTTTGGCATGGACGTCACCATGTAAGGAGGAACTCATATGAACTGGAAAAAAGCACTCGCTGCCGGCACCCTCGCCGTAGCAGCTGTTACGATGATCGCCGGCTGCGGCGGCAATGCGAATAAACAGGCAGAACAGAAACTGCCGGACAAGATCGTCATCGGCCTGGACGACAACTTCCCGCCCATGGGCTTCCGCGATGACAGCGGCAACCTCGTCGGCTTCGATATCGACCTGGCTCAGGAAGCATCCAAGCGCCTCGGCATCCCCGTCGAATTCAAGCCTATCGACTGGGACAGCAAGGAAGCGGCCCTGAAGAGCAAGCAGGTCGACATGCTCTGGAACGGCCTGACCATCACGGACGACCGGGCCCAGCAGATCGCCTTCTCCAAGCCTTACATGAACAACGCCCAGCTCCTCGTCGTCCGCGCTGATTCGCCAATCGCCGACCGCGCAGGACTTGCGGGCAAAGTCATCGGTACCCAGGAAGGGAGCAGCTCCATCGATGCCCTCGACAAGAACGCGGACTTCAAGAATTCCCTTTCGGACGTCAAGAAATACGGTGACTTCGTCAACGCCTTCATGGACCTGGAAATCGGCCGTATCGACGGCATCCTCGTCGACAGCGTCGTCGGCCGCTACTACATGACCAAGAAACCGGGCAAATTCAAAGTCATCGACGACAAGATGGGCGATGAAAAATTCGGCGTCGGCATGCGCAAAGAAGACACGCTTTTACAGGATAAACTGAACGACGTCTTGAAACAAATGAGTGAAGATGGTACAATGACTAAGCTGTCCCAGAAATGGTTCAACGAAGACATCACCATTAAAGTACAGTAAAACTAAAGGAGCTGTCACATGAAGAGTATCCTCCTTATGTGCAGCTCCTGTTTTCACGTCGTTTGCCGTGGATTGTTTGCCGTTTGCCGAAAGGGACTTCGAACCACGCCAAACGCCAAACGAATCACGAAAGGGTTTGCCGCTTCGGGCGGCAGCCCTTTCATTCAGAAGGAGCCAACATGGAGTATTTATTTCACATTGTGCCTGCTGTGGCAGTGGGCCTGCAGATTACACTGAAGATTTTCCTGATTACTATTGTTTTGAGCCTGCCTCTGGGCATCCTCATGGCCATCGGCCGTATTTCCAAGATCGCGATCCTGCGCAAGTTCATGTACGCCTACATCTACGTCATGCGCGGTACGCCGCTGATGCTGCAGATCCTCTTCATCTACTACGGTCTGCCCTTCATCATCGATGGCCTCAAACTGCCGGCCTTCCCGGCGGCGATCATCGCCTTCGTCCTCAACTACGCCGCTTACTTCGCGGAAATCTTCCGTGGCGGCATCCAGTCCATCGACCGCGGCCAGTATGAAGGCGCCAAGGTCCTCGGCATGACCTACGTCCAGACCATGCGCCGCATCATCCTGCCCCAGGTCGTCAAACGCGTCCTGCCGCCGGTCTCGAACGAAACGATCAACCTCCTCAAGGACACGTCGTTGGTCTACATCCTGGCCATGAACGACATCCTGCGCATTACGCGTTCCATCGTCCAGCGTGACTTCGACACGACGGCTTTCCTCGTCGCCGCTGTCTTCTACCTCTTCTTCACTTTCATTTTGACCAAAGTCTTCGGCTACCTGGAAAAACGCTACGCCGTCTATGACGAATAAGGAGGAACGTTATCATGAGTTTTATTGAAATGGATCATATCCGCAAGAGCTTCGGCAGCCTCGAAGTCTTGAAAGACGTCACCCTCCACGTAGAAACGGGGGAAGTCATTTCCATCATCGGCCCGTCCGGGAGCGGCAAGAGTACCTTTTTGCGCTGTCTCTGTCAGCTGGAAACGATCAACAGCGGCTCCATCGTCGTCGACGGAAAAACGATGGTCAGCACGCCGGCAGGCAGCAACCGCGCCGTCTACGCGCCGGCTTCGGACGTACGCGCCATCTGCCGCCGCATGGGCATGTGCTTCCAGCACTTCAACCTCTTCCCGCACATGACCGTCCTCGACAACATCCTCGAAGCGCCGCGCATCGTCAAGAAAATGAAGACTGAAGAAATCATGCCCAAAGCCGAAGAACTCCTGAAGAAAGTCGGCCTCTGGGACAAACGCGATGCCTACCCGTCGCGCCTCTCCGGCGGCCAGCAGCAGCGTGTGGCCATCGCCCGCGCCCTGGCCATGGACCCGGACATCATGCTCTTCGACGAACCGACGAGTGCCCTCGACCCGGAACTGACGGGCGAAGTCCTGCGCACAATCAAACAGCTCGCCGACGAACACATGACGATGATTATCGTCACCCACGAAATGGCCTTCGCCAAAGAAGTCGCCGACCGCGTCATTTTCATGGCCGACGGCATCATCCAGGAACAGGGCAAACCGGAAGACGTCTTCGAACACCCGCAGAACGAACGCACCCAGAGCTTCCTCAAATCCATGCTGCATTTTTAGGGCCTGCGGCCCGTGGGTCGTTTGCCTGATTCCTCGCCAAACGAATCACGGACCACGAACCACGAGACCGCCTGCGTCTAGCCCGCAGGCGGTCTTTTATGTTATAATAACTTCATACGTGAATACGTCATTATTCTATCGAAAGGTAGTGTGAAGCACATGACACAACTGAAATTACGCTCTGGTTTTACTTTTGATGTGACCAACCTCTATGGCCCCAAGGCCGTTACGGAAGAAGAAGTCAAGGCTTTTGAACCCGTTTATACAAAGGCTCACGAAGCCGTTATGAATATGCGCAAGACCGGCATCATGCCGGGCCATCTCTCGAAAGACGGCGAACCGGAAGAAGTCCTCTTCCCGCAGCTGCCGTACATCGAAGACGGCAACATCAACAGCCCGGAACGCATCTTTGCTCTCGAAGAACTGGCCCGCACGACGCGCAACCGTGTCGATACCGTCGTTTTCCTGGGCATCGGCGGCTCCTACCTCGGCGGCAAAGTCCTCTTTGACGTCCAGTGCGGCGAATTCTGGAACCTCAAGAGCACGGCCGAACGCAAAGGCTTCCCGAAAGCCTTCTTTGCCGGCAACAACGTCGACTCCCACAAGATGACGGGCCTTATCAATTTCCTCAAAGCCGACAGCCATACCAAACCGAACTACACCGTCATGGCTGTAGTCATCTCCAAATCGGGCTCGACCATCGAACCCATGTCCAACTACATGGTCCTCAAGAAAGCCATGGAAGACGCCGGTATCGCCCTGGAAACGGTCGCTGTCACGGACCCGCATGACGGCGGCGACAAAGAAACGCTCCTCCACGGCCTGGCTAAGAAATCGGGCTGGCCCATCTTCTACGTTCCCGATGGCGTCGGCGGCCGCTTCAGCGTCTTCTCCGAAGTCGGCCTCATCGTCGGTGCCCTGACGGGCTTCGATATCCGCCAGTTCCTCGACGGTGCCCGCGACATGGACCACGCCTGCCAGAACCCGGATATCTGGCAGAACCCGGCCCTCCTCAACAGCGTCCTCAAATTCCTGGCCGGCAAGAACCACGGCCGCGAACTGGAAGTCCTCATGCCCTATGCGGACAACCTGAAATCCCTTTCCGAATGGTACATCCAGCTCCTCGCTGAATCCCTCGGCAAGCGCCTCGACAAACAGGGCAAGGTCGTCAACTACGGCCGCACGCCAATCGTCGCCGTCGGCACGACGGACATGCACGCCCAGACCCAGGAACACCAGGAAGGCCCGCAGGACAAAGTCGTCCAGTTCGTCTCTATCGAAAACTGGCCTGACGACGTAACCGTACCGCACCTTTACGACGAATACCCGAAACTGGCAGCTTTCAGCGGCCTGCCCCTCAGTAAGATCCTCGAAGCCGCCCGCAGCTCCAACGCCGAAGCCCTCGCCGGCGACGGCCGCCCCAGCGCCAACTACATCCTGCCGGCCCTGACGCCGTATCACCTGGGCGAGCTCATGTTCATGCTCTGCCTCTCCATCGCTTACGAAGGCGAATACGCCAACGTCGACGCCTTCAACCAGCCCGGCGTAGAAGTCTACAAAAAATTCCTCGGCGGCCGCCTGAAGAAGCTGCAGGAAAAATAGGGAGGCATCCATCATCATGAATATTCTCGTCACCGGCGGCGCCGGCTACAT
>URLP01000059.1 GCA_900548635.1 uncultured Megasphaera sp. | reverse complement strand
AGGACAAAGCGATGAGGGCGCCGGCCGACCAGGCCCGGGACGTGACGTAAGCGATGGTCGGCACATTAGAAGCCATGAGCAGGTCCCTTATTTTCAGGGCACTGTCCACGCGGCCGCCCAGGGTATTGATGGGAATGACGACAGCCGCATCCCCTTCTTCTTCAGCCTGGCGCAGGCCGCGCTGAAGAAAGGCCGCCTGGCCATCATCGATATCGCCGGAAATCGGCAGGACGCGGACGGAATCGGCCTGTACAGCAGCCGCCGGTACGGCCAGGCCAAAGACAGCGAGACAAAAAACGACGGTAAATAGACGCAGTAAACGGGTCATTCCTTCACCTGCTTTCATTCACTTTTTGGCGGCGCTGCGATACATTGAAAATAACCGGCGCGCTGGAGTTTTTCCAGTTCTTCCGGTGAAATATTGCGGGCCGCTTGTTTTTCCAGTTCCTCAATAGGCTTGTCTTCAATCATATGAATCTTGTCGATGACCGCATCATAGACGGCAGGCGGCTTATTTTCCTTGATCCATTCCAGCATGTGGTCGAGCCACTTGCGGCACGTCCAGGAATCGGCACCGTGATTATGTCCCCTCAGGATCTGGATCTGCGCCTGTTCAGGGATCTTCGCCAGGAACCAGTTCCAGCGTTCTCTTTCAATCAGATAATGATAGAGCTCATCGACTTCGCGCAGATGCCGTTCATGAAGTTCCAGCGTATAGCGCGACCAAAATAAACTGAGCGTCATAAGACTACCTCCAAGCATATATACAAACTAGATTTATCTTAAAATATTCTACACCCTTTTGTCAAAGTCCTTCTTTCAAATTGTAAAATATTTGCAGGCATGAAAAAAAGGGCTCCCTTGCGGGAACCCTTTTTCGTGGTTCGTTTGGCGTTTGCCGTTCGTCGAAGATTTGCGCGGGCTCGCCACGTGCGAGTCCCTACACCGGACTGCGGACTGCAGCTGTCCTCACGATGAACGACCTACGATGAACGATGAACTACGCGAGTTCATTTGCGGGATTCAGGGATACTGACGCAGCAGCATCTTCCTCTTCTTCCCCGATGTAGGCTTCGGCCATTTTGGCGATGTCGTCTTCGCGGACATTCATGTCGGCGAGGCGGATATCGAGGTGCAGGGCCCTGGCCAGGCGGACGAGGCGGGATGCGCAGTCATCGGACGTGAAGCCGCCCATGGTGCGGGCCAGTTTGCCGTAGAGGAAGGGATCCTTGCCGGCTTTGGCGTCGATGACGACAGGGACAACGGCTGCCAGGAGGCATTCATCGGCAGGCCGCGAGAGGCTGGCCGCTGCTTTTTCCAGGCCTTTAGAGACGGGGCAGCCCGTTTCGGCATGGACCATGCAGCCGATGATGCTGGCCAGGACGACTTTTTCCCAGGCCGCTTTATCGGCTTTGTCGGCCGTATCACTGCAGACAGCTTCCAATTTTTCGTTAAGGATGTCGATGGCATAGAGAGCCATGGCATCGGTCAAAGGCTGGGCGTCGGCTGCTGTGTAGGCACCGATGCAGTCGCAGAGAGCGGCGAAGCCGTAGACGGCTCTTTCTTTCCGGCTCATATCGGTCATGCAGGCCGGATCGACGATGACCACTTTCGCCTGACCGCCGTCGAAGCAGGCATTGGCACGGTACGTCGTCGGCACGCAGGTCAGGGGCAGGCTGCCGGCAGCCTGGGCGATGGAACGGGCACATTTCGTGACATCGTAGCCGCCGACGGCGATGACGAAATCACTGTGATTCTTCTTGACAGCATCCAGGGCCGAGGCTTCTGTAACGTCAAGGGATTTCCCGGTGACATGAGCAAAGCGTGTCGTAGTGATACCGGCGTCATGCAGGCTCATTTCGATGGTTTTCATGACATCTTTACCCGCTGTCACCGCATCAGTGACGATGAAGGCATTCTTGCCGTACGGTGCGAAGAGTTCGCCGGCGCGGCTTGCTTTACCACTGCCGAAGACGACAGAGACAGGCATGGAGAAGGAGAAGCTGAGCGGCTGCGAGACGTAGGTCACAGGCGCATCGGATTCAACATCGTGCAGGGCTGCTGCCATCGCTTCCCCAAAGGCGAGGTCGCCGGCATCTTCAACGGCTGCATTGTCAGCAGCAACATCGATATGGGTCGCAAATTTGCTGCCGTATTTGGCTTTGCAGTAAATGCCGAAGAGGACGCCCAGGATGGACCAGCCGAGGACCATACCCCATTCCTGCGGTACGAGGGTCGCACCGGAACCGGGGACGACGTACATGACGACCATGAAGCCCGACATGAGAATGGCCATGGCGCCGACGAGTTTGTAATGGCTTACTTTGTAAGGACGAGGCATATCCGGCGCTTTCTTGCGCAGGATGACAAAGGAGATGGCGACCATGCAGTAGGCGACGCAGCAGCCGAAGTTGCCGGCATCGACGACCCAGACGAGCATCTTCTTGCCAAAGAAAGGCGCGATGATGGAAAGGAGACCGATGAGCAGGAGTGCCGTAATCGGCGTCTTGTACTTTTTGCTCAATTTAGCAAAGACATGCGGAATCATGTACGATTCAGCCATGGAATACATGGCGCGGCTGCCGCCGATGAGGAAGGAGTTCCAGCTGGTCAGGATGCCGCAGAGACCGCCGATAATCAGGACTTTCGCCATGATCGAGCTGTTGAAGGCAACGGCCATGGCATCGGCTGTAACGAGGCCGCCGACACCCTTCATGGCAACGGCGATTTCCGCGTTGTTCATGACATAGCCGACGCCGCCGATGATCAGAGCATAAAAGAGAACTGCCAAAACGATGGACAAAATGAGGATACGGCCGATTTTCTTCAGGGAAACGGAAATTTCTTCGGCTGCCTGCGGGATGACGTCGAAACCGATGAAGTAGAACGGCGTCATAACGGCAACGGCCAGGGTCCCTTTGACCATATCCGTCGTCGTAGCACCCATGAAGAGCTGGCCTTCCAGGTTGGAGACCGTACCGGTCAGGGCCGAGGCCGCGATCAGCAGGATGCCAACGCCGCCGATGATGACGGTCAGGATGGTCTGCAGGATAGCAGCCGTCTTCGTGCCGACGATATTGATGACTGTAATGAAGATAGAAACGATGATGGCTACGGCCAGCCAGGACGCGTAGATATCGAAGCCGGCAACGGTATACATATAGCCGGTCAGGAAATCAGGATAAATATAAGCGACAATCGTCGGCAGGGCGCAGGCTTCGAAGCAGACGACGCTGACATACCCTAAGACAATCATCCAGGTACAAACAAAGGAGCCTAGCGGCCCCATGGCCTTGTAACTGAAGACGTGTTCGCCGCCGCACTGCGGCATGGCCGAGGTCAGTTCGGCGTATGTAAGACCGACAAAGAAAACCATGATGCCGCCGATCACGAACCCCAGCATGGCGCCCAGGACGCCGCCTTCCATAATCCAGTCACCGGTCGAGACGACCCAGCCCCAGCCAATCATGGCACCAAAGGCGATGACCAATATGTCCCAAGCACTTAGGACTTTATCAAAATCAGACTTTTTTGCTGCCGCCATGTTTCATTCCCCCTCATGACTCTTCAAAACGCATCTCTACGAATGATTTAATGAATTTCGCCGTCCGTGCCCAACCGAGGACGCTGCTGTCGACCAGCAGGTGGCGGTTGTGACGGTCACCGCGATAGGTGCCGGTGATGTATTTGTAACGGCGGTGCAGTGCATTGTCACAGTCCCGGATCATTTCCTTGGCATGACGTTCAGATAAGTTCATCTTTTCCATGATCGTCCTGACCCGGACGTCGACCGGTGCGTAGATGAAGACGTTGACGACATCATCCTGCCCCTTCAGGATGTAGTCGCTGCAGCGTCCGATGATCACGCACGAAGATTTCGCCATTTTACGGATGACGTCGAACTGCGTATAAATGACTTTATTCGATAAGTTGGCGTAGCGCGTTCCCAGGGATGTTTCGATACCGTAAGGAACGAAATTCTTGTTGTCCGCTTCTTCTACGAGATGTTTTTCTACGCCGATTTTTTCCACGACTTTATCTACGAGATCGCGGTCGTAATACTCAATGCCCAGCGACTTGGCCAGCATCTTGCCGATTTCCGGTCCGCCGCTGCCGTATTCACAACCGACAGTGATGACGAAGTGTTTCATCCCTTTTCCCCCTTTTGGAAAAGGTGCCTGCCAACCCCTCACTGTGGCAGACACCTTCGTATACCCCTCTAATTCTTATTTTGCCAATTCTTCAACGGATTCCTTGATGATGGCAATGGCTTTGTCGACGTGTTCCTTCTGCAGGATGAGCGGCGGTACCAGGCGCAGGACGTGCTGGCCGATGGCCGTTGTGAGCATGTGCTTGTCGAAGCATTTATGCTTCAAGTCGACGCTGTTGATCTTGTCGTCGAATTCAAGACCTAAGAAGCAGCCCTGGCCGCGGGCTTCCTTGAGGTGCGGCAGTTTTTCACGTGCCTGTTCGAGGAAGTACGCACCCATCTTCTTGGCGTTGCCGGCCAGGTCTTTGTCCAAAAGTTCGTTGACTTCGGCAAGAGCAGCGGCGCAGCAGACCGGATGGCCGCCGAAGGTGCTGCCGTGGGAGCCCATGGTGAAGGCTTTGGAAACATCTTCACGGGCGCAGATGGCTGCGATCGGCATGCCGCCGCCAAGGGCTTTCGCCATGGAGACGATATCCGGTTTGATGCCGTAGTTCATGTAGGACATGACGGCACCCGTGCGGCACCAGCCGCTCTGGACTTCGTCGAGGAGGAGGAGCAGGCCTTTTTCATCGCACAGTTTGCGCAGGCCCGTAAGGAATTCCTTCGTTGCCGGATGGACACCGCCTTCGCCCTGGACCGGTTCGACCATGATGCCGATGGTGTTTTCCGTGATAGCATCTTCAAAGGCTTTCAAATTATTGAATGCTGCATATTTGAAGCCCGGTGTCATGGCACCGAAGCCGAGCTGGCAGGCGTTGTCCGGCTGGCCCGTCGCACTCATGGAACCAAAGGTGCGGCCGTGGAAGGATTCTTTTGCCGTGATGATTTCGTATTTGTTGGGACCAAAATGTTCAACGCCGTATTTACGGGCCATCTTGATCATCGCTTCGTTGGCTTCTGCACCGGAGTTCTGGAAGAAGATCTTGTCCATGCCGATGGTCGTGCAAATCTTTTCAGCGAGCAGTGCCTGCGGAACCGTGTACGGATAGTTGAAAGTCTGCATGATATCCATGCACTGGTCGATGACGGCCAGGACGACTTTATCGTTGCAGCTGCCTGCGCTGTTGACGGCGATGCCTGCGTAGAAATCAAGGTACGGCGTGCCGTTTTCATCGTAGACGTACATGCCTTTGCCGCGTTCAGCGATCATGTCGAAGCGTTCGTACGTTTCGATCATGTATTTGTCTACTTTTGCCTTGATATCTTCTTTTGTAAGTCCTACATCGCGTAATCTCATTCGTAACTCCCCCTAAACTAATATGAATCCATAAAGAAATAATAACGTACAAAGAATCCCCTAAATAAAAACAGAGGCAAGGAAATCTGACATTTCATCAGGCTCCCTTGCCTCTTGCTTCTACTATTTTCTTTGTTGGTAATAGTGTAGTACTTTATACTTTATTTGTCAATATGTTATTTGCTTTTATTTTTATAAATCTGAAAGTTTTTTACTTTCCGATTTTTAACGTTACACGTTGCACCCTTATTTGCGGTAGAGACCCATGGCCTTTGCGGCTTTTTCATAAGTCACGCTGGCCTTGGCGTGGGCCTTGGCTGCGCCCTTGTCGAGGATTTCATCCAGTTCAGGGTCGCCGACGAGCTGTTTGTAGCGCTGCTGGATCGGTTCGAGGACGGAAATGACGGCATCGGCGACGTCTTTCTTGAAAGCGCCGTAGCCCTTGCCGGCATAGGCCGCTTCGACCTGTTCATGCGTCTGGTCCGTAACGGCCGAGAAGATTTCGATGAGGTTGGAAATGCCCGGTTTCTTTTCCTTATCGTAGTGGACGGAGTTTTCGCTGTCCGTCTGGGCGCGCTTGATCTTCTTTTCGATGGCCTTCGGGTCGTCGAGGAGATAAATCGTCGCCGTCGTGTTGTCGTCGGACTTGCTCATCTTCTTCGTCGGTTCCTGGAGGCTCATGACGCGCGTGCCGTCCTGGCCGAGGTAGATGTCAGGAATGGTGAAGACTTCGCCGTAGAGGCGGTTGAAGCGCTGTGCCAGGTCGCGTGTGATTTCCATGTGCTGCTTCTGGTCATCGCCGACGGGGACGAAGTTCGTCTGGTAGAGGAGGATGTCCGCTGCCATCAGGGGCGGATAGGTCAAGAGACCCGCCGGGATGGAGTCGCCCCGTTTAGAAGCCTTGTCCTTATACTGGGTCATGCGTTCCAATTCACCGACGTAAGACAAGGTAATCATCATCCAGCCCAAAAGCGCGTGTTCCGGGACTTCGGACTGAACGAAGAGCGTCGATTTTTCAGGATCGAGGCCCGAAGCCAGATAAATAGCGGCCAGGTTGCGCGTCCGTTCGTGCAGGAGCGCCGGGTCCTGGGGAACCGTGATGGCGTGCTGGTTGACGACGCAGTAGTAACATTCGTTGCCGTCCTGGATTTTCGAGAAATTGCGCAGGGCCCCTAAATAGTTGCCCAAAGTAAGATTGCCGCTCGGCTGGATGCCGGAAAAGATAACTGCCATAGTAATGACCTCCTGATTCAATAAAAAAATCCTTCCATCCCTCATAATAGGGACGAAAGGAAAGTCAGTTCCGCGGTACCACCCTGGTTGGCAAGATTGCCCGGCTCATATGCACACTATGATGCATTCTTCTCAGATAACGGCAGAAGTTCCGGCGGTGCCTACTCGCGTTCAGCCCGCATCTCCCAGGCCCATTCCCGCACATGTCCTCTTCGCCGGACTTCCACTGCCACCGGCTCGCTGTCAAGGGTGTCATGACGGTACTTGCTCCCGTTCATCGACGTTCTTTATCTTTTTACTGCATCTATCTTATATCGCTGATCAGGACTTGTCAAGTTTTTCTCTGTCAGACATACATTTTCTTTATGACAAAGCATTTTTTATAGGCATTATCCTAAGTATTGAAAGCAGATTCCCGTCCTGCTATACTACAGTTACAGCCAACTGTTGTGGCTTTAAAGTATCCCTTCCACATCAAACTTCAAACTAAGTAAAAAAGAAACTAAGTAAAAAAGGAGTAAAACGATGAAAGGAAAATATAAAAAAATTGCCGCTGCCGTTCTCGCCGTCGCTGCCGTCGCCTCCCTCGGTGCCTACAACTTCCTGCCGGGCACGAAGACCGTCGCTAAAGCCGGTGTCAAGGCCACCAAGGCCGCAGCGTCCCACTACCTCTCGACGGACAGCGTCGACGCCGCCAATGTCCGCCAGATCATCACCGCCGACAGCACGACGTCGCGGACCTTCATGTGGCAGTCGGACTACGCCGAAGACGGGGCAGTCGTCGAATACCGTAAAGCCGGCAACGATGATACGATCATGCAGCTTCCTGCGGAAAGCAAAGATTTCAGCGATGACGGCGTGACGACGTACATCCACACGGCAACCGTGACGGACCTGACACCAGGTACATCCTATGAATACCGCGTCGGCTACGGCGACAAGCGCAGCGCCTGGACGCCTTTCCAGACGGCCCAGGGCAATGATTTCAAGGCTCTCATCTTCCCGGACTCCCAGTCCAGCGACTACAGCGTCTGGGCCGCGACGGCGAAGCCTGCCTGGCAGCGCAACCAGGATGCCCAGTTCTTCATCAATATGGGCGACCTCGTCGACAACGGCCAGGACCACTACCAGTGGAACGCCTGGTTCGACGTAGTCAGCGAGATGATCGCCCGCATCCCTGTGGTGCCGCTCATAGGCAACCACGAAACGTATGACAAGGACTGGAAAGTACGCATGCCGGAAGCCTACCTGCACCTCTTCTCTCTGCCCAAACTCGACCAGTCGCAGTACCAGAACCAGTACTATTCCTTCGACTACGGCGACGTCCATTTCGTCGTCCTCAACACGCAGTCCCAGGAACTGAAGGACTTCGAACCCAATCTCGACGCCGATGAAGTGGCCTGGTTCAAAGAAGACATGGCCAAGACGACGAAGAAATGGAAAATCGTCCTCATGCACAAGGACCCCTTGCAATATGGCTTTGCCAACCGCCCCGAACCAAGGGCAGAAGGCTTCTCACCGGAAGGGCAGCTCTGGATGCCCCTCTTCGACGAATACGGCGTCGATGCCGTCCTCTCGGCCCACCTGCACACCTACCGCGACCGGGGCCACATCAAGAACTTCCAGCGCGATGAATCGGGTCCGCTCTACCTCATTACCGGCGTCGCCGGCAACGTCCAGTATCCGGGCCTCTGGAAGCAGCACAGCCTCGACGAATACGTCGCCCCCCAACCGGAAACGGACAACTACATGACCCTCGATGCCAGTGAAGACAGCCTGACTTTCCGCAGCTTCCTGCCCGACGGCCAGCTTCTCGAAGAAAAGAGCATTTCTTCCCACAAATGAAAAGAAATATGATATAATAGGTACAAATCCGGAAGTTCCTTCAAAACGGTACGGATATGAATTTACAAGGAGGACACAAACAATGGCAAAGATTACAAAAGACACGGGTATCATTGAAGCCGTTCAGAAATATCCGCAGATCATCGAAATCTTCCAGCAGTACGGTCTCGGCTGCATTGGCTGCATGGCTGCACACTTTGAAACCATCGGCCAGGGCGCCGGTGCCCACGGCATCGACGTCGACGCACTCATCGCCGACATCAACGACTGCATCGCTGAAAGCGCTGCGAAATAAGAGAGTAAAAAAAGACCTGTCGCTTACGCGACGGGTCTTTTTTTGTGGTTCGTGTGTTGTGATTCGTTTGCCGTAAAAAGAAACGGATTACTACAAACTGCAAACTAAAAACTCATTCCCGATGGCTGACGCTGCCGCCGTCGAGGCTTTCGGGGTAGCCGCGCTGCGCGAAGTCGGCTGCGGCCGTGAAGAGGATATCTGTCGACGAGTTGAGGGCCGTTTCCGTCGAGTCCTGGAGGACGCCGATGATGAAGCCGACGCCGACGACCTGCATGGCGATGTCATTGGAGATGCCGAAGAGGCTGCAGGCCATAGGAATCAGGAGGAGCGAGCCGCCGGCAACGCCGGAAGCACCGCAGGCACCGATGGCCGAGAGGACGCTCAAAAGGAGTGCTGTCGGGAAGTCGACAGCGATGCCCAGGGTATGGACAGCGGCCAAGGTCATGATGGAAATGGTGATAGCCGCACCGGACATGTTGATGGTTGCGCCGAGCGGAATGGTGACCGTATACGTATCGGGGTTGACGCCGAGTTCTTTCGCCAGCGAAAGGTTGACCGGGATGTTGGCTGCCGAGCTGCGCGTAAAGAAGGCCGTGACACCGGAAGTCTTGATGCACTTCCAGACCAGCGGATACGGATTGCGGTGGATCTTGGCATAAACGATGATCGGGTTGACGATGAAGGCGAAGAGGAGCATCGTCCCTAAGAGCAGGCAGAGGAGCTTGGCATAGCCGATGAGGGCACCGATACCGTTGGAAGAAACGGAGTCAGCGACGAGGCCCATGATGCCGAGCGGTGCGAGGCGGATGATCCACTGGACACAGGTCGTGACGGCATCAGCACAGTCATCAAGGACGGCTTTCGAAGCGTCCGAGACGCGTCGGACAGCGAAGCCGAAGAGGCAGGCCCAGCCGAGGATACCGATGTAGTTGCCCGTCATCAGGGCATGGACCGGGTTATCGACGATGTTCTTGAGGAGCGTCGTCAGGACTTCCGCAATGCCTTCCGGCGCCTTATTGGTGGCAGCGGAAACGTCCAGCTGCAATGTCAGCGGGAAGACGAAGCTGATCATGACGGCGAAAAATGCCGCCAGGAAGGTACCGATGAGGTACAAGATAATGACATCTTTGATGTTCGATTCATGGTCTTCCTGTTTCCGTGCCAGCGCAGCGGCGACGAGGACAAAGACCAGTACCGGCGCGATGCCTTTCAAAGCACCGACGAAGATGACGCCCAGGAGCGCCAGTTCCTTACCGGCT